>NZ_JADEXT010000046.1:0-55428 GCF_015206985.1 Nostoc sp. LEGE 12447
TTTCATTTTTAGAAATCTTTCAGGATGCTATAAGCATTATTTATAGTTTTAGTATTATATAGCACCTTAAAATACGTAAACTAAATTAGCGATCACTCTTTGGGAAAAACTTTTTGGTTTACTGTTACTGGCTCAGATCCCAAAAATCGACCCTGGTCTTACCATAATGGTGGTCATTGGCCAGTTTTGCTTTGGTTTTTGGTGGCTGCGGCTATTAAAACAGATCGCTTAGAACTCGCGAGTAAAGCTCTCGAACTCGCTCAAAGCCGTCTCCCCAAAGACCAATGGCCTGAATACTATGACAGTAGGAACGGTCGATTAATAGGCAAAGAAGCTAGAAGATACCAAACTTGGACGGTCTGCGGTTTTTTAATGGCGAAAGAATTAATCGCCAACCCAGATCATTTAAGCTTGATTAGTTTTGAGAAAGAACCTCAAGTGATTCACTGTGTTAGTTAAAGCCCTAGCCTCAAAATCTTAATTCAAATTCATTGTTCAATACCTTCACCAATTTACGAGGGTCAAGAAGAAGTATGTAGGGGGTAGGGGCTATTTCTTCCTGACAGGTGTAGGTTTTTTATTTGTGCATGAGTGGGCACTCTCAAACAGAGTTCTAAACGTGGTTCAAATAACGAAATTTCGTTCTTGGGTGGGAAATCAGAAATTAATATTTGAGTTCTCAACCAACGGAAAAACCCTATTTCAGTCACATTTGTTAAATACCTACACCTGTGAGAGCTTCAGCCTATAGAATTCCGAGTCTATTCACTGTGGGCAGATAGGGAGTCACTTGTCTCTTCAAGGGTAGGGTTTGCTTTTCTAGCATACTTAGCTCACCTACATCGAAAGAACAGTTATACATTTTGAAAGTGTCTTTCAAAATAGACCTTGCTCATACCCCTCTAGAGACTAGAGGGGTATGAGCAAGAACGAATTGCACCACCCGCCAATCATCCTGCATTTATGCAACGCCGGAATTTTTATCAAAGTGAGGCAATGGCTATAATGTATCCAGCAATTCTTCGTCGCATCGTGCAGTCCATTGCCACAGGTAACTCTTCCTCCTTTTCTTCCACACCCTCGATAGTCTGAAGCGACGCGCCTCTAAAGAGGCATCATCTGTCTCATCACTATGCAAAGTTTGTATGGAACACAATTAGTTTGAAAAGCTGCCCAACTAATTCAGCCCAAAAGATAACTAACTGGTATTATTTGGATTAGGTTAAATTGCTCAAAAACAATTTTTGCGAGCAGCACTTTTGGGAAGACTTATGGAAAGCGAAGAAAACTCTATTTCTTCAGAACAGATAGAACTAATAAATAAAGTCTTGGCAGCTTCCACAGATCATATATATATTAGTGATCGCCAGCAACGCTATCTTTATGCCAGTCCAGCAGCACTAGCAGCTTTAGGATTACAACAAGATCAATTGCTAGGTAAAACTTGGCAAGAGTTAGGATTTCCGGTTGACATCATGGAAGTATATGATGCTCAACGCAAATGGGTATTTCAGATGGGAAAATCTCTTAGAAGTGAAATGAGTTTCCCAACAGTGAATGGTATCAGGTACTACGAATACGTAGTTGCCCCTATCTGGGGAAATGATGGAGAAATTGGGGCAGTCATCAATACTGGTAGAGACATTACTGAACGCAAGCAGGCTCAAGAGGCATTGCGTTTGCTGACGGAGGAACTGGAAGCTAGAGTAGCGGCAAGAACTCAGGAGTTAACTGATCTTAACCAATCTCTGCGTCTAGAAATTGCACAACGCCAACAAGCACAACAGGCATTAGAAGAAAGCGAAATGCGATTTCAGACTTTGGTGGATGCCATGTTTGAAGGCATTGTTATTCAGGAACAGGGGAAAATTATTGATGCCAATCCTGGATTTGCTAGAATGCTTGGTTATACTTTAGAGGAAGTGATTGGCAAATCAGCAGTCGATTTTCTTACGCCCGAATCGCTAGCAACTTTTGTGCATCACATTGAGAATGAATATGAATTGCCTTATGAAATAACTGGCAAAAAAAAAGATGGCTCGTTGATTTCATTAGAGGTAGTGGGTAAGCAAAGCATTTATCAAGGACGAAGTGTACGAGTCTCGGCAGCAAGAGATATTACAGAACGCAAACAAGCACAAGAAAAGATTCACGAACAGGCTGCCTTAATTGATGTTTCTACCGATGCCATTTTTGTCTGTGATTTGAAAAAGCATATTCTTTTTTGGAATCAAGGGGCTGAGAATTTGTATGGTTGGACAGCAGATGAAAATTCTGGGAAAAAAGCCGATGAAATATTTTATAGAGAAAGGTTATCCCAACTCGATCTAGGTCTTGCCGCTACTATCGAACATGGTTTTTGGCAAGGTGAGTTAAAGCAATTTACCAAAACGGGCAAAGAAATTATTGTTGCTAGTCGCTGGACACTGGTACAAAATCAATTTGGACAAACCCAATCTATCCTCATAGTTAACACCGATATTACGGAGAAAAAACAGCTAGAGCAACAATTTCTCCGCGCTCAACGATTGGAAAGTATTGGAACATTAGCTAGTGGAATCGCTCATGACCTAAACAATCTTCTCTCACCCATATTAATGTCCTTAGAATTGTTAGAGAAGAAATTTTCCGATCCGCAAACTCAGCCATTGCTCAAGATGTTATATACTAATGTTCAGCGTGGGGCTGATTTAATTAAACAAGTATTATCTTTTGCTAAAGGTGTATCGAGCAAGCGCATCATTTTCCAGCTCAAGCACATAGTCGCTGAAATTCAGTACATTATCCAACAGACATTTCCCAAGTCAATTGAATTTACTACTGAATTCCCTCTAGATTTATGGTCTGTCTATGCAGACCCCACCCAATTACAACAAGTACTGATGAATTTGTGCATTAACGCTCGTGATGCTATGCCTTATGGCGGTTCTTTGAAAATTTCTGCTGCCAATCAGTTTATTGACGAATTCTCTGCTCAAAAGTATTTTGAGGCAAAAGTTGGTTATTATGTTACGGTTTCCGTTATCGATACTGGTATTGGAATTGCCCCCGAAGTATTAGAACGAATTTTTGAGCCATTTTTTACAACTAAAGAAATTGGTAAAGGAACAGGTTTAGGGCTGTCAACAGTTATGGGAATTGTCAAAACTTATGGCGGATTCATAAATGTTGAAAGCTCAGTGGGTCAAGGTAGCAGATTTCAAATATATTTTCCAGCATTCACAGATACACAACAGCAACAACCATTAACAGAGGATTATGAACTACTTAAGGGGAATGGAGAGGTTGTTTTAGTTGTAGATGATGAACTCTCACTTCAACAAATTATTCAAACATCGCTTTTAAATTATAACTATCAAATGTTAAGTGCTAATAATGGTGTTGAGGCAATCTCAGTATATGTTGAACATAAAAATAAAATTAGTGCAGCGTTAATAGATTTAATGATGCCTGATATGGATGGCATCATAACTATTTGCACTTTACAAAAAATTAATCCACATCTCAAAATTATTGCTATGAGTGGCCTAGCTACCAATGAAAAAATAGCTGAGGCTACTAGCGCTGGTATCAAAGCGTTTTTACCGAAACCCTTTACATTATCAGAGTTGTTAAGAACTTTATCTTTGCTATTAAATCAAGATTGAATTAGACGTGTCCAAAAACTCCAAAGCCAGAGTGTTCAAAGCTTTGAGACAAAACTTTGATATTTTTGCAAAAACGTAGTTATAAGGGTTTGAGATAGTTAGTGATAGTTTAGAAACATAAAAATAAACTCCTTATTTTTTAAAGCTAGGATTATTGCTAGCATCTAATTTCTGGACTTTAGACTAAGAAGCACAAAATGACTCAGGGAAGCTGAGTTGAGAAGAAGCAAAGTAAAAAAGTAGAAAAATTACAAATCAAGCAGATTTCGGCTTGGCTTGAGGTGAAGATGAAGTACGTTTTTTAACAATTGGATAGCTAGTTCTACGTTGGCGAGACAGTCCAGTCTTCCAGCCTGGAGATTTACCTCGTGGTTTGGGCGGAATGGATGGAGTAGAAACTCTGACCATAATCCCTGGCATCGCTTGTGCAACCCGTCCAGGCGTAAATTGAGTCATTTGTTTCTGCCAAGGAAGCGGGTTGTCATTGACAATATCACAAGCCAGCCATAATTCCCAAGTCATGAGGTTTAAAGAATTGATGCTGTTAAGCAACAGATAGTACCTTTACGTAACACTTCTTATCTCTAATTCAAAATATAAATGTTTACTTTACACCTTTTTTGGGAAACCTTTGTTTAGTAGGGAATTAAGTTAAAACTAGCTTTTTCAGTAAAAACTAGTAGACAGTTATTGCCTTTACTATTAAGTTGATTACGTATTTACTCGTAAATTAAACAGGCTTTTTAGGAGCTGATATTAAACAGTTTTTAGCTCGTTAATATCCTATTAAGACAGTTATTAAATTTGTGAAAAATACATTAACTTATTTTACCTTTAACAAAAAAGATTTATACCAAAATATCTGATGAAATTAGTAGAATCTGGGTACAACCAATCTGAAGAAAAATACTCTCGATTTTTCTCCCTTTCTATAGATTTATTGTGTATTGCTAACTTTGACGGTTATTTTAAGTATTTAAACCCAAAATGGACACAAACATTAGGTTGGTCAGATGAAGAACTTATTAGCAAACCCTTTATCGAATTTGTTCACTGTGAAGACCGTGAATCCACTATAATTGCAGCCCAAAAAATTACACAATCTGTAGATGCAATCAGCTTTGAAAATCGGTATCTTTGTCGGGATGGTTCTTACAAATGGCTATCGTGGAATGCAACTGGCTTCAGTGAAGAAAACTTGATTTATGCAGTAGCTCGTGACATTACTCTTAATAAACAGAATGAGATAGAGTTACAGAAGTCTATCCAAGAGCTAGAAGCTTTTAAATTTGCCTTAAATGCCCATTCACTGGTAGCTATAACTGATAGTAGTGGAAGAATAACTTATGTTAATAACCAATTTTGTGAAATTTCTAAATATTCTAGAGAAGAACTTTTAGGGCAAGATCATCGTATTATCAATTCTGGACATCATACAAAAGAATTTTTTGCAATTTTATGGAAAACTATTGTTCAAGGAAAAATATGGAAAGGAGAAATTAAAAATAAAGCCAAGGATGGCAGTTTTTATTGGGTAGATACTTTGATTGCCCCAATGTTGAACCCAAATGGAAAATCCTATCAATATGTGTCTATTCGTACAGATATTACACAGCGCAAGCTTTCAGAGTTAGCTTTATTGGAGCGATCACGCTTGTCAGTTTTGAGTGCAGAAGTCAGTTTAGCTTTATCTCAAAGTGGCGCACTTCCAGAAATTCTGCAAAACTGTACAAATGCTATTTGCCAACATCTTGATATAGCCTTTGTTTGTATCTGGACATTTGAAAGACAGACAAACCAGCTACAATTGCAGGCTGGTGTTCATTGTACAGATGTCGCTTGTAGTGCTTTGAGCGATACCCAAGATTTCCCAAATCACATGGTTTTAGCTAATAACATTATTGGCTTAATGAATCAGAACCATCAAGCTATCTTTAATGAAGAACTATCAATTAATAACTCAGAAAACCTTCTTAATTCTACATTTTCAATTGTTCGATTTTCTGCTTATCCCTTGATAGTAGAGCAGCAATTAATCGGTATGATAGCTTTATTTAGCAAGCAGTTATTTACCGAGCCAACTCATAATTTATTAAATTGGATCGCCAACAATATTGCTGTGGCTATTGACCGCATCTTGGCACGAGAAGAACTCCTCAGTCGTCGGGAAGCCTTATTACTGCGTCTAGCTAGTCAAATCCGCAGTTCTCTTAACCTAGATATGATCCTAGAAACTGCTGTTAATGAAATTCGCAGCTTATTACAAATTGATCGTTGCTACTTTCTTTGTTACTTACCGCACCCATCTCAACCAAGCTTGACTATTACCTATGAAGCACGAAATCTTAACTTACCAACGATGTTAGGCAGCCTTTCACTGCAAAAAAATACTTTTTTAACAAAAATACTTCTTTCTCAAGAGCTAATTTGTATCGACAATATTAATAGCAATTCATATCTTGATTATGATATCCAAGAATTTTTAATTGAGTTTGGCATTACATCTCAATTACTGCTACCAGTTAAAAGTAATTCCGGAGAGATTGGGGCAATTGTGTGTAGTCATTGCAGTGGCGATCGCATTTGGACTAACAGTGAAATTAGCCTGCTACAAGCTGTTTGCGATCAACTAGCGATCGCCATCGATCATGCACAGCTTTATACCCAAAGTCGCTCTGCTACCTTAGCTGCTCAAACTCAAGCCACAAAACTCACTGAAACCTTGCATAAATTGCAGCAAACTCAATCTCAACTGATCCAGAATGAAAAAATGTCCAGCTTAGGACAATTAGTAGCTGGAGTTGCCCATGAAATTAACAATCCAGTTAACTTTATTCATGGCAACTTAACTTATGCTAACGAATACTTTCAAGAGATGTTAACCCTATTGCACCTTTATCAGCAATACTATCCCAACCCCCAGGCAGAAATTCACGATTTTGCTGAAAAAATTGATCTAGGATTTATTACCGATGACCTTTCTAAACTTCTGTATTCAATGAATATGGGTACTAATCGTATCCGTGAAATTGTTCTAGGATTGCGGAATTTTTCCCGTCACGATGAAGCAGAGAAAAAACTAGTTGACATTCATGAAGGAATCGAAAATACACTATTAATTTTGCATCATCGCTGGAAAAACAATGGTATTGGATTGGATATATCTATTGTTAAAGAGTATGGAGATTTACCCTTACTTGATTGTTATCCTGGGCAGCTTAATCAAGTATTTATGAATGTTTTGACTAATGCAATCGATGCTTTAGAAGAATCAATGAGCAATTTAAAAACAACTGATAAACAACCACAAATTATAATTCGCACTGAAATTTTAGATAAAAAACTTGTTGTGATCCGAATTGCTGATAACGGATTAGGGATGGAGGAAGACGTTAGAAAACGGTTATTTGATCCCTTTTTCACAACAAAACAGGTGGGTAAGGGAACAGGGCTAGGACTGTCAATTAGCTACCAAATTGTAGTAGAAAGACATGGTGGAATTTTGAATTGCTTATCAGAGCCAGGAAAAGGCACAGAGTTTTGGATTGAAATTCCAATTTAAACAGGATTGAATAAGCCAATCAGAAAAATTCTGGCAACTTTACTTTCATTGTTTTAGACTTTGAACCTCTAAAAATGCGATAGCGATGCCATGAGAATCAAGATTATGCAAGGTGCAGCTTGGGGTCGCCTCCGGCGGTTTCTACAACGCTCTGGGCGTGATGGTGCTGTAGAAATTAGTCAAGCTTCTAAAGATATTTTACATCTTAGTAATTGCATTACAAACCATGATTCCATTGCCTCATTGCAAGGGTTAATTGGGCAGGCAATGCTGATATTTTATCGTATACTTCCCCAGTGCATAAACCCGGATTGGAGATTTACTTCGCGGCATGATAATTCCCCTGTTTGTCGAATGCTTGACTTTAGCGAGAAGCTTTTGGAAGAATCAATCAAAAATGCTATTTTCTCAGTGGGGCTAAACCCTAATCTTGGTTACTGGCATCAAACCCATCACCAAACCAAGGGACTAATCACGGATCTAACTACAGAATTCCAAATCTTAGCGATCGCCTGCGTGAAGACTGTTTTGAATCGTGGCTATGTCACACCGAAGGATTTTAATAAATGCTGGGATGAAAACACACTGCCGCTCGTTGCAGCCCAAGCAATTACCCGTGCTTACCAAGTCAAGATGGCTACGGAAATCAGCTACCCCCAAATCAAAATTAAATGCACTTATGAAGACCTGTTTTACATCCAAGCAAAACAATTAATCTTGTATTTACAAGGGCAGATTCAAGAATATTACTCTCCTGACTTAAAATAATTAAAGATTATTTAGATCAGATGATAGCTCTAACTCTCACAAACTCTAAACGTCAAGCAGTCTCTACCAACATTAAAAATTACACTGTCTCAGAATAGCGTGCAGCTAAAGCGATTGCTGCCTGACGGTGTTTATCTACTTTTGTGCAGAAGGTGTAGATCAAGATTCCCTTGCATTGATACCGCGCAACGACGAATTACTTTCTGAAAACGGGGACGCATAATCTGCGACTCGATTCCATCCCCACTTATAAGCAGTGTCAACTAAAATTTCTTTACCATTTCGGAATTTAATAAATTCCTGCCCGTGGTCGTAAAATATATCTGCAACTAGTTGATTACGCTCGTCGTAACCCCACTTATCCACTGCTGCCCTCCACCAGCGCTTTCCGGGTGAGAGCAACTGTTCAAGTTCTAGATACTCCGGCTTCCAGTACTTGGTACGCCATTGATTTGCCAGTGCCTCAATTAGTATTGCAGTCGGGTAGATTGGCTTCAGGTTTTCTTCGAGCCAGAGTATATAAACGATTGCGCTCCTGAAAGCATCTTCTAAACCATAGCTTGCTGCTTCTAGAGTGTCTTGGAGTTGCTCGTCATTAAAATTTACGCCGAGCGATCGCAGGGCTGGAGCGTACAAATCAAATAATTCTTGTTCTACTGAATCGGCAGACCAGAACCACATAAGAAAAAGAAAACTCCTGCTGGGTGGCTAAATAAAATTTAGCATTTAGCGTGGGAAGTGTTGATGTAGGGACAAGTAGCGATCGCTAATCAAACACAGAGGCAAGTAGAACAGGATCACTCTGCTATGTTGTTGGTTCAAATTCAGCTTTAGGTGGAGAAATGAAAGCGGATCATGAAGGCGAAGGTTCCCCCGTGCCCGTGCCACAGCCTGAAAAATGGTCGCATGAGGCGATTGTTGCGAGGTCGAATCTGCGACCGGAGCGTATGCAGAAACTCAAGCTTGCAGGTAATTCAGCAGAATCCGGGGTTTGACTTTTTGCAGGAGTGTTGGAATGATGACCCTGCTTTGCAAATTGTGATTGTTTGCGAGAAATTCGCTTAGGTTTTGCCCTACCTATCTACTTACCCGCTTTGTTAAAGTACATCAAACATTGCTGTTTCTGTATTATTTATTACTTATAAGTTTAATATATTTTATACCTTTAGTTATAAAAGCAAACCTAACTTTGTACGTCTATAGATAGATAAATAAAATAATAATAGAAGTGTAGATATGTTAAAGATCAAAATAAGCTTGTGAAATATTGATGACACGCCCTAGATTTATCTTCTTACAACCTGTTCTGTATAACGTACTATTTGTCAACACTGAGAGGGCTGCTTTTTCAACTTTAGTAACCTCACTTAAGAGGTGTTGCATTAAGCGTTAAATAACTGTATATTTGAAGGTAGGTTTTCTAAAGGGCACTAACAATATATACGTAAGTAATAAGGATGGAAAATGATATCGCTTAATTAATCAATAGTACTAAATTGCGCTTTCCCAAATTCTCTTTTACGCATAAGTACTTGATTTACCTAATGTGCTGATTTTATGTGACCAAAGGTATTTATTCAGAGGTAGTCCTTATCAATCATGACATGCTATCCATAGATAGGATTTTTTGAATTTACAGAATATCCTTAGATAGAATTGTTGTAATCTTTACTCAAGATTAATAGCTTTGCTTCACAAATCAACTAAAAGCCATAGTAAATCTAGATTTCCCTTAAACATACAAAATGCTTACAAGGTAAAAGATGAGTTATGACTTAAACCAGGAATTTTCCCCCTAGAGTCTGAAAATACTAGAGGGATAATCCTAGTTTTAGTTGTTTATCAGGCTACTAACAAACTAACCTTTGCGGGTTAACTTGTTATTTATTTTTCTGCAAAATCTCGGGCAAGAGAAATTCAGAATTCAGCTGCTGCACTTTGTGCAACGGCTCTTTCCCATGAAATACAACTTACTTCAATTATGGCACATAAACTTTCTCAAAATCAAGCTGTAATCAAGCAATCATTTGTAGGCTACAACACTTGCAACAGCGATTTTCTGCCAAATAAAGCACTAAAACTACAATTTTGGCTTAATAACCAAAATTTGGGCTTAATATATAAATTTCTTTCTCTGTTAGTTAGAAAGTTGCAAATTCGCAAAAAAATTGGTCTCGTCAAATCCTAACATGCCAAGCTCATTTTATAGCTAAGGTAAGTTGCTAGCTACAATCTTTAAAACCTCAAAAATTGTTTATTTTGGGTTTTAATAGGCAAAATACGCCAATGTAAATTTTTATTTGGCAACATAATTTTGCTAAAAACGCGGAATGCAATAACTAGCTGCTTAGGTTTCCTAATTTGAATTCTGCAAATTATTGATAGCCTATGCACCTCCAATCAAGAGAAATAGGGACATGTGGGAATTGCTTGTTCAGCATTGATAGTTTCTTTTGAGTTAAAGTTGCATTCTAAGCAACATAGGTGCATAGAAAGCAGAAGCCAGGGATCAAATTTTTAATTCTGTAGCCCGTTTTTGAAGATGAGCAGGTACTATCTATATTTTCCAAGTATCAATCTATTCACGATCGCTTATTCCTTCGCTGAACTTTGGGATTTATTGCTGGCTTATTGTGGTAGTCCATGTCAGTATCCGATAGATAACTGTACCAAGTCTTTGCAATCATGATTTGTGATCCCAGACTGGTTTCCCATTCCAAGGCTTTACCAATATAGTCAAGACTGTAACATCGCCACAATGGATATTATTCACAAACTCGGATATCACTATTGTTCACTTCCAAATCCGCCTTAAGTTGATTGCAACCACTGCAATAAACCAGCACTTGTGGCTAATAAACCATTAAATCACAAACGAGCAAGTATAAATTGTCCTATGCTATAGGTGAAAATTTTGAGCTAAAAGAATATATCTTAAAAACAGCAAGCTATTTTAAATTCATCATTTAAGAGTAAATTTTATAATGGTGAGTAAAGCATGTTATTTAAATAGATTTTTAGCAAAATTCAAGAGTGATCCTATAGCAATTTTAAGTCAGAACTCAAAAATCAAAATAGGCTTTGTATATGGCTTTCAATGTGTAGAATGTTTTTGTCTGCTAAGTTTTAATCCCGAGTAAATTGATTAAATTACATTGAAGCATGACAGCATAAATTATTTGTACGCATATTTTATGCTGCAATTTTTTATTTTCTAATCAATGCAAAAAAAGTTTTCTTTAAAATATCTCAATACTTTAAAAATGTGTTGACTTATAAGAAAAATAACAGTAACCTAAATTTAGAAAACAAAAAACAAGTCTTGTAAAGAACATCTATAGATTAAACAAAATTTACAAAGTAAGATTAATTAAGTTACTGATCCAATTAATTTAAAAGTTGCTAAAGACACTGTAAAAACCCAGATTTTTAACACACATTTAATATGTCCACTTTGCAATGACATCTGTAATAGTGTAGAGGTACATTGAATGAGTAATTATTCCAATAGCTTGATAACCCATCACCATTTTTTAACGTTAGTTGAATTGCTGAGTTACAGAGCAGAAAATCAATCTGATCAAAAAGCTTATACTTTTTTACAAAGTACAGAGACAGAAGCAGTATCGTTGACTTATAAAGAGCTACATCTGCAAGCGCAAGCGATCGCAGCTAGTCTACAATCTTTAAATCTAGTTGGTGAACGTGCTTTGCTCCTATATCAACCGGGTATAGAGTTTATTGCTGCTTTCTTTGGATGTTTATATGCCGGCGTTGTTGCTATTCCTGCATATCCACCTAGACGAAATCAAAAGTTGTCCAGGTTGCAGGCTATAGCGGCAGATGCCCAAGCCAAGGTTGTACTTACTTCTCAACCTCTTTTGCGTAGCCTGCAAACCAGCTTCAATGAAGAGGATTTAGAGCTTTCTGGATTGCATTGGCTAGCTACCGATGACTTGAGTAACGATCTAGCTCAAGCATGGCAACCACCGGAACTGAACGGTAATACCTTAGCTTTCCTCCAATACACATCTGGCTCTACAGGAATACCAAAAGGCGTGATGATCACTCATGGGAATCTGCTACATAACGAGCGGATGATCGAGAAAGCCTTTGGACATACAGACAAAACTATTGTTGTTGGTTGGTTGCCTGTTTTCCATGACATGGGACTCATTGGAAATGTGTTGCAGCCCATATATTTAGGGGTTCCTTGCATTCTGATGTCTCCAGTTGAGTTTCTCCAAAAACCAATTCGCTGGTTGCAAGCAATATCCCGCTACAAAGCTACAACTAGTGGTGGGCCAAACTTTGCTTATGATCTTTGCATTCGCAAGGTGACACCCGAACAGTTAGCGACTCTCGATCTCAGCAGTTGGGAAGTAGCCTTTACTGGCGCTGAACCTGTCCGGGCTGAGACTTTGGAGCAGTTTGCTTCTACTTTTGCACCTTGTGGCTTCCGCAAGGAAGCATTTTATCCCTGCTACGGTATGGCAGAAACCACTCTGATAGTAACCGGGGGTGAGAAAACAGCTTTACCAATCACTTGCAACGTTGAAAAAGCAGCATTAGAGCAAAATCGAATTGTCAAGCAGCCCGATGGCCGCAAAGATAGCCAGACGATAGTAGGTTGTGGGCAAAGTCCTTCTGATCAGAAGGTGGTTATTGTTGATCCCCAATCATTAACCCTCTGTGCTCCTGAGCAAGTCGGAGAAATCTGGGTAGCAGGGCCGAGTGTTGCTCAAGGTTATTGGAATCAACCTGAAGAGACAGAAAAAACTTTCAATGCATACTTAGCAGATACAAATGTTAACAATAGTGCAGCGTCAGTCCCATTTCTTCGCACTGGAGACTTAGGATTTTTGCAAGATGGGGAGTTGTTTATCACAGGGCGGCTTAAAGATGTAATTATCGTCAGAGGGCAAAATCATTATCCCCAAGACATTGAACTGACTGTTGAAAAAAGTCATCCATCTCTGCGAGCCGGTTGTGGAGCAGCATTTGCTATTGATTTCAAGAATTCTGAACGACTAGTTGTTGTTCAAGAAGTAGAACGGAGTTATCTACGAAAGTTAAATGTTCAAGAAGTCATCGGACAACTTAGACAAGCAGTAGCCGCACATCACGGTTTAGAAGTTTTCGCTAGCGTACTCGTCAAGACTGGAAGTATTCCCAAAACCTCTAGTGGCAAGATTCGCCGCCAAGCTTGTCGGAGTGCATTTCTTTCTGGAACTTTAGACGTTGTAGAGGACTGGAGTGAGAATCCTCAGAATAAATCTAAGTTTATCAATCTCCAAGCTGATGTTGATTCTATCTTAGGGCAACTAACAGCTGGTAAACAGCTATGAACAAACTTACATCTTCACAAGTTCAGTTTTTAGGAACTCATATCAAAGGCTGAAAGTGGGAAATAAGTTACTTAATTCAACTTGTAACAATATTAATTGTACAAAGCATACATCCTCATCAATAGATAGAAAGGACTAAACAATGGAAACGCAAAATCTTCAGGTGAACACCATGCCTAGAGTTTCAGAGATTAACAAAGCTGATGTACCCAAACAGATACGGACAGCAGCAGAGATTCAAGCTTGGACAATCTCTTATCTAGGTGAACTGCTAGAAGTTGATCCCGAAGAAGTTGATATTACGATTCCCTTTGATCGCTATGGTTTAGATTCTTCAGCAGCAATTGGTTTAACTGGTGACTTAGAAGATTGGTTAGGATCTGAGGTTGATCCCACCCTCCTTTACGATTACCCAACTATCGAAGGTCTTGTTCAGCACTTGAGTGCCAATTTGAATTGAAGACTTGGAAATCTATCTTGCTTGATCTACTTGAAAGTACCTGATTTAAGAGGAAGGAAAATTGTGACTACAGCTAATCTATTGAATGAGAAACCCAAAGTTGTAAATGTCCCAGTGGACAAACAAAAGAAGCATTTTCAAGTCATCGATAAAACGTACCAGAACAATACAGAATCTGATTACACCGAGAAAATAGAATCTTTGGGCAAAAACTTTGACTATAGGCGCAACGGTGATCATTTATGGGGCGATCGCCAGCTTTCTACTCTATATGGGACTCCTCTCTACGAACAAGCTTCTCACGCCCAAAAACTAGCTCTTAACCACCTTTACTGGGTGGGACAGTATCAACATACTGCATCTTCTGAAGCAAACACCATGCTCTACAACCAAATTACATCTGGTGTTTTTGCTCACGTTGGCGGATATGAAACTCTTTGCCAAGAGCTAGACTTTGAAACCAGTCAAGAACGTTACCACATCAACACGTTCCATAAAATTGGTTATAAGACGAAGATTGCTTTACTGGGTAAAGAATCCCTTGGCAATCCTCTCCATAAAAAGTTGAATAATCAGACTAACAAAAATCTACTGCCAAAATTACCAGAACTTCCCAATAAAGAAGCACTTCAGAATTCCACCTTTCGCTTTCTCACCAAACTGATGCATCCAGGTAAGGGAGGCTACTATTCACAGTACTTGAACGAAAAAGGTGACACAATTCCGACAACCACTGGTGGACTGGCTGGACTCACTGCATCTCCATCGGCGTTTAAATACCTGAGTTTAAATTGGGGTAGCTCTCCCTTCTTAGCCGCTCAATATTACTCGGTGCGGATGGTTGCAAATATGTCGTTAAAAACATACGAGTACAACTACTACAAACAGTTTAGGGATTTAGATAAAAAAGGTGAGTTCATCCCAGATCCGATCGCTGTATCTTATTATCACTTGTTGGATGAAGCCTTCCACACCACAATGTCTCAAACCATTGCCCAAGAGGTGTATAAGGATTTTCCGAAGCCAACAGTATACGAGAAGTTGCTGTCTAACGCGGTTATCTTTTTGTTACAACGGGGACTTTTGAATGGACTGTCTGCGGCACTACCAGCCACATTCCGGGATGATGTAAATTTCATGCCTTCGTATTATCGCCTGCTGACATCTCCTCTATTTAATAAAATGTCCCAAGAAGACGCACTCCATTGGATGGAAAAGTGTTTGTGTCAAGAACACGAAGGTTTCCATGTCAATCTCAAGTATCAGCAAACTCTGCTGAATGATTTGAAACGCTTCTTCGGTCATCTTGAATACCTGTGGCCTGTTAACCGCGAAATGCGCGTGATGGCTGAGGGTGGATCGATAGAAAAGGCAATCAAACGCAATCAAATAGCCTTTAAGCAATTCGCTAGCTCTGTTGCTGCATAGAGCGATGGCTACGCCTGCCAAAGGCATCGCACCTTTAAGCATATAAAGCAGCAATACATCAGTATTGAGGACTTAATTAGTGGAACCCATTGCTATTGTCGGTATTGGCTGTCGCTTTCCTGGCGCTAGCAGTCCAGAGGCTTTCTGGCATCTTTTGCATCATGGTATTGATGCTATATCCGAAGTCCCTATGGAACGATGGGACATAGATAGTTTATACGATCCCGAACCTGCTACGCCGGGAAAAATGAGTACTCGTTATGGCGGATTTATCGAAGGCGTAGATAGTTTTGATCCGAGCTTTTTCGGTATTTCACCCCGCGAGGCAGAGCGGATAGATCCCCAACAGAGAGTGGTTCTGAAAGTTGCTTGGGAGGCTTTGGAAAATGCAGGAATTGCACCTTCGAGTCTCTCTGGTACTCAGGCAGGAGTCTTTATTGGAATTGGGAACTATGATTATGGAATTGTGGTTTCTAAGGATTTAGAACACATCAATGCTTATGATGGCACTGGTAATACACTTGGTATTGCTGCAAATCGCTTGTCTTATCTGCTCAATCTGCGGGGACCAAGTTTAGCGATTGAAACTTCCTGTTCTTCGTCTTTGGTAGCAATACATCTAGCCTGTCGCAGTCTGCAAAATGCAGAGTCCGATTTATGCTTGGTGGGAGCAGTTAGCTTAATGTTGTCGCCACAACAGACAATTATCTACTCCCAAGCTCGGATGATGGCATTGGATGGTCGTTGTAAGACCTTTGATGCTAGTGCTGATGGTTATGTTCGCGGCGAAGGATGCGGTATTGTTGTGCTGAAGCGTCTTAGCGATGCAATTAGAGATGGCGATCGCATTCAAGCTGTCATCCGAGGTTCGGCAATTAATCAAGATGGACTCAGTAATGGATTGACTGCTCCCAACGGCCCTTCCCAACAGGCTGTAATTCGTCAAGCTCTCGAAAATGCCGGAGTAGAGCCAGCGCAAATTAGTTATATTGAGGCTCACGGAACTGGTACATCCTTGGGAGATCCGATTGAAGTTAGATCCCTAAAAGCAGTATTGGCAGAGGGACGCAGCACCGATCAACCTTGTCTAATTGGCTCAGTCAAAACAAATATCGGTCATCTGGAAGCTGCGGCTGGGATGGCTAGCTTACTCAAAGTAGTACTGGCGTTACAGCACAAAGAAATTCCAGCACATCTGCATCTTAAGCAGTTGAATCCATATATTTCCTTAAGTGGCACATCTTTTGCGATTCCCACGGAACCTCAACCTTGGAATGTGAGTACAGAGCCTCGTTTGGCAGGCATTAGTTCCTTTGGTTTTGGTGGTACCAATGGCCATATCATTGTCGAGGAAGCACCCTTACAAATTCAAAATTCAAAAGATGGTATTGAAAGCAAAGGGGCAAATGACATTTCCCCTTTCTCCCTGCCTCTTGCTCCCTTGCCTCTTGTTGAGCGTCCTTTACACTTGTTGAGCCTTTCGGCAAAAAGTGAGCAGGCTTTGCAAGATTTAGCCCAGCGCTATGAAGCAAATCTGGCAACGCACTCAGAATTGTCTCTGGCAGATATTTGCTTTACTGCTAGTACAGGGCGATCGCATTTTGATCATCGCCTTGCTGTTACTGTTGAATCTAGGGAGCAATTACAACAGCAGTTGAGTGCTTTCGTTGCAGGGCAGCAGCCTCATGGATTAGTAACTCGTCAAGTTATCAATCGCAAACAACCGAAGATAGGCTTCTTGTTCACTGGGCAAGGTTCTCAATACGTGGACATGGGACGCGAGTTATACGAAACGCAGCCCACTTTCCGCCAAACTCTCCAGAAGTGTGATGAGATTCTACGTCCCCATCTCAAAAAATCACTCTTAAAAGTGATTTATCCCAGCAATAAAAATGCAGGTGTCTTAGTAGATGAAACTGCCTACACTCAACCAGCACTATTTGCTCTGGAATATGCCTTGTATAAACTGTGGCAATCTTGGGGCATTAAACCTGCTGTGTTGATGGGACATAGCGTTGGCGAATACGTTGCTGCTTGTGTGGCAGGCGTGTTTAGCCTAGAAGACGGATTGAAATTGATTACTGCACGGGGACGGCTGATGCAAGCCCTACCTGCCAATGGGATGATGGCGGCAGTCATGGCTAGCCCTGAACAAGTAGCAGAAAAGATTGCACCCTACTGTGCCGATAATTCGTTAGCAAAACGGGACACAGTAGTATCCATAGCCGCTATCAATGGCCCCCAGAGCGTCGTAATTTCTGGAAAGCGCAAGATGGTTGAGGCAATATGCCAATCCTTAACAGCATCTGGAGTGAAGACAAAACCATTAACGGTGTCTCACGCTTTCCACTCACCATTAATGGCCCCGATGATGGAAGAGTTTGCAGCAGTTGCCAAGACTGTCAGCTATTCCCTTCCTCAAATTAAGTTAATTTCTAATGTCACCGGGAAACTAGTTAGTGAAGAAGTAGCCAATCCTGATTATTGGTGTAATCATGTGCTACAACCTGTGCTATTTGCTGAGGGAATGCAGACTTTAGCACAGCAGAAGTGTGACGTATTACTAGAAATTGGCCCAAAACCAACACTGTTGGGTATGGGCAGACAGTGCTTGTCTGAAGCACAAATAAAACAACTCCTATGGTTGCCCAGTTTGCGCCCAGGCCAATCTGATTGGCAGCAATTACTCCAAAGTTTGGCAGAACTATATGTGCAAGGGGTTGCAATTGACTGGAAAGGATTTGACCGAGATTACATCCGTAAGCGTGTAGCACTACCGACTTATCCCTTTCAGGAACAACGCTACTGGGTTGAACTTGCTGATAATCAGTCTGCCCAGACAGAAATCCCTGCTGTGAATATTGCAGAGACTCCCATGTTGCATCTGTTACAGCAAGGAGAGATTCAACAGCTAACAGAACAAGTTACTAAAACGGCGAGTCTATCTACTGAGGAGCAAAAATTCCTTCCGAAGCTGTTAGAAGCATTGGTGAAGCAGCATAAACAGCAATCAATAGCTGCCTCAATTCAAGATTGGTTCCACAGTATTGAGTGGCAATCTAAGGCAAGAGAAATAACCGGAGTTGACAAAAAGCCACAAATCGGTACTTGGTTGATTCTGGCTGACATTGGAGGAGTAGGAAAGGCTCTCGTTGAAGACCTGCAAAAACAAGGTAACTCTTGTATTTTGGTTTATCCAGGAGATTTTTATCAGTCAAAAGGAGGCTCTACTTGGGTTATCAATCCTGCAAGTACAGCAGATTTTGAGAGGTTGCTGAATGAAATTCAAACAGTTACTCAAAGCCAGTTACAAGGTGTGATTCACCTGTGGAATTTAAATACAGCTAAATCTGAGGTAACAGTAGCAGAGTTAGAGAAGTCTCAGGTGTTGGGCTGTGGCAGCGTCCTATCTCTGGTGCAGGCTCTTGCTCGTCACAGTAATATTGATTTACCTCGGCTGTGGTTAGTGACTAGAGGCGCACAGCCAGTGCAAACTTTACCAGAAGTTACCCAAGCATCATTATGGGGTATGGGTAAGGTAGTAGCACTTGAGCATCCAGAACTATTCGGTGGCATGGTGGATTTATCTCCTGAGCCAACATTAGAAGAAATATCTTTGCTATTGTCAGATATTGCAGATGCTCAAGGTGAAGACCATTTTGCATATCGTGGCGGACAGCGTTATGTAGCTCGTTTGGTACGTAAACAACTACCAGCCAATGTTGAAAGTTGCTCAATATCCGCAAACAGCACTTATCTGATTACAGGTGGACTAGGTGCGTTAGGGCTGAAAGTAGCAGAATGGTTGGTGGGACAGGGAGCCAGACAACTGGTGCTAACTGGACGTAAACAACCTACTGCTGAAGCACAAACTGCGATCGCTCACCTAGAAAAAATGGGCGCTACAATCCTAGCAGCCCAGGCTGATGTCACCCAAGAGCAAGATTTATTGCAACTATTACATAAAGTACGGGCGACAATGCCACCTCTAGGTGGGATCATCCATGCAGCAGGAATTGTGGGATATGAAACATTGCAATCTCTGCAATGGGAGTCGCTAGAGGCAGTATTGCGTCCCAAAGCGATCGGCACTTGGCTTTTACACCAACTCACCCAGGATATAAAACTGGATTTCTTTGTTGTCTTCTCTTCTATTGCCTCAGTTTGGGGTTCTCGCGGACAAGCTCATTACGCGGCTGCCAATGCTTTCTTAGATAGTTTTGCTCACTATCGGCAAGGGCAAGGAATGCCTACCTTAAGTGTGAACTGGGGGCCGTGGGCTGATGGTGGCATGGCTTCTGATGAAGCTCAAACTTGGCTGGCTCAAATGGGAATTGGCATATTGCAGCCAGAACAAGCGCTCACGGCTTTGGGTTTGTTACTTGGTTCCAATACAGTGCAGGCGACTGTAGCTCAAGTTGACTGGGCGCTGTTCAAGGGGTTATACGAGGCCAGAGGACGGCGAACCTTACTTGAGGAAATGTCAGTTCAACCGTCCAATGACAACCAGCCGCAGTCAACTGCTACATCAGCACTGGTGGCAGAGTTAGAAGCAGCCCCAGTTAGCGATCGCCCAGCCATGTTAACTGCTTATCTCCAGTCAGAAGTCGGTAAAGTACTAGGCTTTGAACCATCACAACTACCTAACCCTGAGCAAGGCTTTTTTGATTTGGGTATGGATTCGCTGATGGCAATTGATTTAAAGAGCCGGCTAGATAAGAGACTAGGAACAACATTACCCTCAACAATTACATTTGAGTATCCCACAATTGCCGATTTGGTCAAATATTTGGGTCGAGAGGTATTTTTCTGGGACAGCACTGCCAGCGATGTCACAACTTCGCCAGATGAAGAGGAACGGGCTGCAACACTGGAAATAATTCAGCAACTATCAGAAACTGCACTTGAAGCCTCAATTGCAGAGGAACTGGCAGGGTTAGAATCTTTACTGCAAAGGACTTAACATGGGTGAGCATTCTCCAAAAGTAGACCAGTTAAATTCATCGCAGCGCTTGCTTTTGGCGTTAAAGGAAGCGCGGGCTAAACTTGAGGCGGTGGAGCGCTCCAAAGCGGAGCCGATCGCTATCATTGGCACGGCTTGCCGATTTCCAGGTGGGGCTAATGATCCAGAGGCATTTTGGCAACTGCTGACAAACGGAGTAGATGCGATCGCAAAGACACCCAGCGATCGCTGGGATGTTGATGCGTATTATGACCCCAATCCCGATACTCCAGGGAAAATGTATACCCGGTATGGGGGATTTTTACAGCAAGTAGATCAATTTGACGCTCAATTCTTTGGCATTTCTCCCCGCGAAGCTGTGAGAATTGATCCCCAGCAACGCTTGTTGTTAGAGGTGACTTGGGAAGCTCTGGAGAATGCAGGTTTAGTTAATAACAAGCAAGCAGCCAGTGAAACGGGGGTTTTTGTCGGAGTAACGACAAATGACTACGCACGCCTGTTGATGCCCTACGGGGATCTAAGCCAAATGGATGCTTATTACTTAACAGGTAATCCCCTAAATGCGATCGCTGGACGTTTGTCATACACTTTGGGGCTACAAGGCCCTTGTATGGCGATCGATACAGCTTGTTCATCGTCTCTAGTAGCCATTCACACGGCTTGCCAAAGTCTGCGGAATGAAGAATGCACCCATGCTCTAGCAGGTGGAGTCAACCTAATTCTCTCACCAGAAAACAATGTGGCGCTCTCCAAAGCCAAAATTCTTTCTGCTGACGGTCGCTGTAAAACTTTCGATGCCTCAGCTGATGGTATCGTCAGAGGTGAGGGTTGCGGAATCATAGTATTAAAGCGTCTGAGTGATGCGATCGCTGATGGAGATAATATTCTCGCTTTGATTCGAGGATCAGCAGTTAATCAAGATGGTGCTAGTAGTGGTTTTACAGTTCCCAATAAAGCGGCTCAGGAAATTTTGCTCCGCCAAGCCTTGGCAAGGGCAAGGGTAGAACCGTCAGAGGTGGACTATGTAGAAGCTCATGGCACAGGTACACCACTGGGAGATCCAATTGAAATTAGAGCATTGGCTGCTGTGTTTGGTGAAGGGCGATCGCTAGAAAACCCCCTGAAAGTTGGTTCAGTAAAAACCAATATAGGACACTTAGAATCAGCCGCCGGAGTCGCCAGTGTAATTAAAGTTGTATTATCTCTGCAACATCAGCAAATTCCTCAGCAGTTACACTTACAGCAACTCAATCCCTACGTTGACTGGAACGAATTGCCAATATCTGTAACAACAAATCTAACGGCTTGGACTGCAACCCAAAAGCGACGGATTGCTGGAGTCAGCGCTTTTGGAGCTAGTGGTACTAATGCTCATGTAGTCTTAGAAGAAGCGCCTTTATTACAGCCAAAGACAGAAACAACAACGCAGCGATCACTAAATTTATTAACTCTCTCAGCTAAGACAAACGAAGCTCTCAAGCAATTAGCAGCTAGTTATGAAACACATCTAGCTGCCAATCCTATAGCTTTAGAAGATATCTGCTTTAGTGCTAATACTGGACGCGGTGATTTCAAACATCGCCTAGCTGTGCTAGTATCTTCAACCACAGAAGCTTCTCAAAAGCTGTCTGCCTTTGCTCAAGGGCAAGAAGTTGCAGGAATTATTCAAGATCAGGTGGAAGCTGCAACTGTCCCAAGAATAGCTTTTCTATTCACCGGTCAGGGATCGCAGTATGTCGGTATGGGGCGGCAACTCTACGAAACCCAACCAACTTTTCGTGCAGCACTCGATCTCTGCGATGAAATATTGCGATCGCAATTCGATTTGCCTTTGCTGAAAGTTCTTTATCCGCAAACAGAAGATGCAGATAATTCCCACACTTTAGATGAGACAGCTTATACTCAACCCGCCTTATTTGCCTTAGAGTATGCCCTTTTCCAATTATGGAAATCCTGGGGTATAGAGCCAGCAGTCGTAATGGGGCATAGTGTCGGAGAATACGTTGCTGCTTGCGTAGCCGGAGTTTTTAGCTTAGAAGATGCTTTAAAGCTGATTGCTACACGGGGACGATTGATGCAAGCTTTGCCTCAAGATGGGGCAATGGTGGCGGTGCTAGCAAATCCAGAGCTAGTAAAGGCTGCTCTAGAACCTTTTAGCCAGCAGGTATCAATTGCTGCATTTAACGGACCTAAGAGTGTGGTGATTTCTGGTAAACGGGAAGCTGTAAAATCAGTTTGCGCTGTTTTGCAAGAGCAAAGAGCAAAAACAAAAGAACTGCAAGTTTCTCATGCTTTCCACTCGCCTCTGATGCAGCCAATGCTGGCAGAGTTTCGGCAGGTAGCAAACGAGGTTACTTTCTCGACTCCGCAATTGAAACTTATTTCCAATCTGACTGGAGAACTGATAACAGATGAAATAACTACTTCTGAGTATTGGTGCAATCATATTCTCAGTCCTGTGCAATTTGCAGCTAGCATGAAAACGCTGTTGCAGGAATATGAAGTATTTCTGGAAATCGGTTCCAAACCAACATTATTGGGAATGGGTCGCCAGTGTGCATCAGAGGAGGGACAAGTATGGCTGCCAAGTTTACGTCCTGGACAAGACGATTGGCAACAACTCCTGCAAAGCTTAGGAGAATTGTATGTCCGGGGAGTATCAGTAGACTGGAAGGTTTTTAATCAAGATTATCAGCCTCGCCGGGTATTATTACCAACCTACCCATTTCAACGGGAGCGATTTTGGGTAGAAACAGTTAATAAGGCAATAGAGGTAAAATTCCTCCCATCAAAAGAACAAAATACAGATTGGTTGTACGAAATCGCTTGGCAATCCAAAACCCTCAACTCTGTCCAAGCTGAAAAACCAGGTAGTTGGTTTATCTTTGCCGATCAAGGCGGGATGGGGCTAAAGCTAGCTCATCTGCTGGAGTCACAGGGTGAGTATTGTATCATCGTTACTGCCGGTTCAAGTTACGAAAGGTTACAAGAGGAGCATTATCAGATTGATCCGTCGAATCCTGAAGATTTCCAACGTTTGCTCCAGGAGAGTATAAGCCAATATCAACCGCTCTGCCGTGGTGTTGTCCATCTATGGAGTTTAAATAATCAACCATCAGCATTAGAAGTTTCCCAGGGAGAACACTGTGGTAACGTGTTGCACCTGCTGCAATCCCTGACTCAAACTGAATGGACTGAATCGCCCCGGTTGTGGTTGGTAACTCAGGGCGCACAAGCAGTAGACACATTAACACCACTGCAAGTGCAACAGTCTCCTTTGTGGGGTTTGGGACGGGTGATTGCTCTGGAGCATCCAGAATTGCGCTGTTCTCGGTTGGATTTAGATCCATCCGCAGCACAAGAACAAGTCTCAAATTTATTGGCGGAACTGTTAGCACAAGATGCAGAAGACCAAGTAGCATATCGTCAAGGCGATCGCTATGTTGCCCGCTTAATACAACATACCTCCACCATATCTGCAATTAAACAAAGAAAGGTCATCCGCGAGAATAACAGCTATCTGATTACTGGCGGTTTAGGAGCATTAGGATTGAAGGTAGCTCACTGGCTGGTGGAGCATGGAGCGCAGCACCTCGTGCTTACAGGACGGCGTGGAGCTTCTGAAGCAATGCAGCAAGAAATTAACAAGTTAGAGCAGGCGGGAGCGCAAGTACTGGTTATTCTAGCCGACATCTCAAATCGAGATGATGTTAGTAGATTGTTAGCAGATGTGAAAAATTCCATGCCTTCCTTGCGGGGTATTATCCATGCTGCTGGAGTATTACAGGATGGAATGCTGCTAGGGCAAACTATGGAAAGTTTTAGCAAGGTGATGGCTCCTAAAGTAGCTGGAGCATGGAATTTACACACCTTGACTCAAGATTTAGAGCTAGACTTTTTCGTTTGCTTCTCATCTGTATCTGCCTTACTCGGTTCCCCTGGACAAGGAAACTATGCTGCTGCCAATGCTTTCATGGACGCATTAGCGCATCACCGCCGCGCACTAGGATTACCCGCAGTCAGCATCAACTGGGGCCCCTGGAGAGATGCAGGCATGGTAGATGCTTTAAGCAGTCGAGAACAAGCACGTTGGGCAGAGCAGGGTATAAGTACAATTGGGCTAGAGCCAGGATTGCAGATATTGGAGGATATTCTAACTCAGGATGTCGCTCAGGTAGGTGTGCTACCAGTTGACTGGTCTAAATTCTTGGGACAACTGCCACAAAATTTAGAATTTCCTTTCCTTGAGGTATTTGCTTCACAGGTAGAACCAACACAAACTGCAAAATCTGAGTTTCTCGAACAATTAGAAGCAGCTCCTGCTAAAGAAAAGCGATCGCTATTATTAACTCACGTTCGCTCCCTAATTGCCAAAGTCTTAAATTTGAAATCACCTGAAGAAATAGACATATACCAAGGTTTTACAGACCTGGGTATGGATTCGCTCATGGCTGTGGAGTTAAAAAATCGCCTCCAAACCAGCTTGGAATATTCGATTCCTGCATCCTTAGTTTTTGACTATCCCACAGTGGCAGCATTAGTTGACTATTTAGCTGGGGAAATGTTGGCAACATCTGATGCCATTGAGAGCGAAGTTGTAGAGCAAATTATCCTTGAATCAAATTTTGACGATTTATCCGATAGTGAGGCTGAAGCGTTACTACTTACCAAATTGGCAAGCATGAGGTATTAAAAGCAATGAGTGTAAATTCCGTTCAAGCACAGTCTCCATCTCCAATCAAGCAGGCGCTTCGAGCTATAGAAAGCTTGCAAGCCCAGCTTGACGCGCTCAAGTACGCCCAACAGGAACCAATTGCGATCGTTGGCACAGGTTGCCGATTTCCCGGAGGAGCAGAAAATCCAGAGGCTTTCTGGCGGCTGTTGCTCGACGGAGTTGATGCCATTACTGAGGTTCCTGCTGACCGATGGAATCTGGAAAAATACTACAATCCAGAACCGGATATGCCTGGTAAAGTGTGTACCCGCGAAGGGGGATTTTTGGCAGGAGTTGATACTTTTAACCCTGAGTTTTTCGGGATTTCAGCGCGGGAAGCAGTAAGCATAGATCCTCAGCAACGGCTTTTGCTAGAGGTTAGCTGGGAGGCTTTAGAAAATGCTAATCAAGTACCAGAGCATTTGTATAACACAGCTACAGGGACTTTTATCGGTATTTACTTAAATGACTACAGCAAAGTCATGTCATCGTTAGGAGATGTATCCCAGATTGATGCTTTTTCTGCGATCGGTAACTCTTTAAGTGTAGCTGCTGGGCGCTTATCCTATTTTTTAGGACTAAAAGGCCCTAGTATGGCTGTCGATTCGTCCTGTTCTTCCTCTTTAGTATCAGTACATTTGGCTTGTCAGAGTTTGCGCTTAGGAGAGTGCAATCTAGCTTTAGCTGGCGGAGTTGGGTTAAATCTCGTCCCAGACACGAGCATTGCTCTTTCCAGAACCCGGATGCTCAACCCTGATGGGCGCTGCAAAACATTCGATGCTGCTGCCAATGGCTTTGTCAAAGGAGAAGGGTGTGGCATTGTTGTCCTCAAGCGCCTCTCAGATGCTTTAGCTGACGGGGACAAAGTTTTAGCCTTGATTCGGGGTTCTGCGGTTAACCATAATGGACGTAGTAGTAGTTTAATTTCCCCTAACGGACTATCTCAGCAAGCCGTGATTCGCCAAGCTTTAGAGAATGGCGGCGTGGAACCAGCTCAAGTAGACTATGTAGAGGTTCAAGGCACAAGCACATCTGTAGGAGAACCGATTGAGGTAGCAGCTTTAGAGGCAGTGTATGGCAAGAACCGTCACCAAGACAAACCTTTGGTTATTGGTTCGGTAAAAACCAACATTGGTCATTTAGAACCAGCTTCTGGTATTGCAAGTTTAATTAAGGTGGTGCTTGCCTTACAACATGGGGAAATTCCAGCCCATCTGCACTTCAAACAACCGAATCCTCATATTAACTGGAATAAATTGCCCCTGAAAGTTCCAGCACAGCGTATGCCTTGGCCGATAACAGAAAAGCGGCGGTTGGCGGGAGTAAGTGCTTTTGGCTTTAGTGGTACTAACGCCCACGTAGTTCTACAAGAAGCTCCGGTTTCAAAGCCAGTAGAAAGAACAGTGGAACGTCCCCTGCACCTGCTGACTTTATCAGCTAAAACAGACGAGGCGCTTGTGCAGTTAGCTGAACGTTACGAGAAGCATTTAGCGAATAATCCAGATTTAGCTATAGGAGATATTTGCTTTACTGCTAATACCGGGCGATCGCACTTTCAGCATCGCTTAAGTGTGGTAGCATCTTCATCTACCGAACTCTGTGACAAACTAACTGCCTTCAGTGCGGGACAGGAAACAGTAGGATTATTCCAGGGAAAAGTTACAGATTCCCCCAAAATCGCCTTCCTTTTCCCCGATACAGGTTCAGAATATGTCGGAATGGGTCGTCAACTCTATGAAACCCAACCAAAATTTCGGCAAGTTTTCGACCGTTGCAATGAGATTCTGCGTTTTTATTTAAAATGCTCCTTGGTTGAGATTCTGTATCCCGAATCAGGAACAAGTTCCTTTCTCAAAGAAGCTGCTTACAGCCAACCTGCCTTATTTTCCCTCGAATACGCCTTATCCCAGTTATGGAAATCTTGGGGTATAGAACCTGCCGCAGTCATGGGCTATGGTGTTGGGGAATATGTTGCAGCCTGTGTTGCTGAAGTGTTCAGCTTGGAAGATAGCTTGAAGTTGGTTGCTGAACGTGGGCGCTTAATGCAAGCATTACCCGAAGTTTTTACTTTTGAAAACCAAGCCATCCTCAAAGAAGTAACCTACTCTCAACCACAAATTCCTTTAGTTTCTCATCTGACTGGTGAACTAACTACTAGTGAAATAACTACCCCTTTATATTGGAGCCGTCAAGTACAACAACCCCTAGAATTTGCCACCAGTATAAACACCTTAGCTCAACAAGGTTACGAAATATTTGTGGAAGTTGGGCCAAAGCCGACTCTAGTTGATGGCTTACCTAATATTGAAAAAGTTTGGCTTTCGACTCTGAATCCTGGTAAAGATGATTGGCAACAAATACTTGAGAGTTTAGGTTCTTTATATGCGCGTGGGGTAAAAGTAGACTGGTTAGGTTTTGACCAAAATTACTCACATCAATATGTAGAACTACCCACTTACCCCTGGCAGCGAAAGCGTTACTGGTTTGAGCCTAATAACAATGGACATAAAAAAGTTGAGATTTCCTCTCAGAATCAGGACTTTCTCGCTCAGATAGATAACCAACAACTGATCGAGCAGTTAGAAATGACCGGAGAACTTTCAAAAGAGGAATTAAATTTGCTGCCTAAACTGCTTGGGTTGTTGGTAAAGCATCCTCAGCAGCATGATAAACCAAAAGAGGAAAAGCAAACAGATATAGCACAAGCGATTAATGCTCAATTTCTGACAGTGGGAGATATTCAAATTTGGCTAACTAATCAAATTGCTAATGATTTAGGAGTCAAGCCTGATGAGATAAATATTCGAGTACCTTTCGACAGCTACGGATTGGATTCTGTGCTAGCGATCGCGATCGCTAGCGCTGGTAAACAATTCCTGGGAATTGATATGTCTCCCTTGCTGCTAGCGCATTATCCCACCATTGAGTTGCTCTCACAGCACTTAGCCCAAGAATTAGAAGCTTCTGACTCAGAAATTTTTGAAATTTAATTGCAAAACTTGTTTAAAACAATTACAAATTAACGGAGATTAAGAATCTATGAACGTATCCGAACTTTTAGAAGACTTAACTCAAAAAGGCGTTCAGTTGTGGACTGACAATGGTAAACTAAAAGTCAATTCTCCAAAGGGATTGCTATCAGCAGAACAACGCACTGAATTAGCTCAACGCAAGACAGAAATTCTGGCCTTTTTGCAAAGAAGTAACGAAACTACTAATGATAATCCTGGAACTAAAACTCAAGACCTCAGCTTACAAACAATTGGTCGTTTAATTGGAGGTTTTTGCCGTAAAATTGCAGGCTTTACCCCTCCCATTATTGATCCAAAGGCGATGGCTAAAAAGCTAAAAGTTGCTTTTAGACCTTTGCCAGATGGATACAATGAAGAAACAATTTTGAAATTTCGAGAAGAATTAGAAGATAAGCTCCGGGGCAATGGAGTTCAAATTCTAACTTGGGAAGAAGCAACTAAACAGGTTGATTACGAAATTACTATTCCTTTCATTAATTGGAAAAAGAACATTACCACAAATGTCATTAAAACAGGCGTTAGTGCTGTTGTTGATGTGGATAAACACCCTTCTTTACTTGGAAAAATGAAGATATTCGTGGTAGAGTTACTTTATAAATTCTATTCTCGATTTATTTTAAAAGACCGACAGCTATCTGCTTCAAAAATTATGCAGTTTATTAGTTGGGCAGAAGAGAATATCCTACCCCTTGAAGACCCAACAAATACTCAAGTTATTATGTTGACGAAGCTTAATAAAGAGTTTGTTGATCCAAGTATTCCATATCAGAAAAAAATTCCTATTGGTGTAAATACTCTAATTAGAACATTTTCTGAAATTGTAATTGGAGTTTCAAATGAGAAGATTTCCATCTTAAATATGAACTTATCAGACTCTGTATTCCCTGCTGAGTCAGTTGATCAATTCGTTTGTAACTCTTTAATTCCTAAAATTTATGTCCCAATTCTGCCACTGTCTCTGAGCCGATTTGAGATTGGTGAGTATGATCCGGAAGAATCTATTTATGCAAAACAATTAGTCAGATTAGGTAAAGAGTTAGCATCAACAGGTTTACTACCTTCTGGTTTTAAAATTGACGATGTGATTAAAAGAAAGTCTCACCGAGATATTGTAGATTGGATGGCTAATGGTAGAACAGGCGTTTCTTATGGTTTTGTTGCCTACGCCGAGCCGCCACAATATATAGGTGCTGTAGAAATATCTGAGCAAGAGTGGGAAAACCTATCTTCTATCGAAAGCTTCAGTCGTGATGAACTGCGCCAGAATGAAATCGGTAGGAGATATATCAAAACCAGAATTGGGGGAAAAGAGGTATTTAAACAGCTGCCAGATATCTGGGTTATTAGTTCTCGTTCAGGCGCGAATAAAACAAACTTGAATTTAGAAACTGATGTGTTGAGGTTGGGGCTGCAAGATAGACTATTACTGCAATTACCAAAAGGTATGGATCTAGTAGTGGGTGATATTAAACCTTCTTACGATCTTTATGTCATGGTTGCGATCGCACTGGCTGCGGCTTTGTATGCGCCAGAACTCATTAAAAATGGTACACCAATGGTTCATTTCCACGGGTATCCATCAACTCAGTGGTTTGAGCCAGATAATGAGTATTACACTGGAGTACACAATCCCTCAGTTCCTTGTGGAACCTATGAATCAGGAGTTTTCAATTTCTTAGGGATACACGATTTAGTCAACAAATATGGCAGCGATATTGCCCTAGCCAGCCTGATTGAACCAGATCATGGCACAAATATCATTGCCTCTGATTGGGAGCATTTAATTGCCAGAATCAAAACTGGGGTTGAAAAGGGACAAATTGATTTGGGCGGTAAGCATTTCCCTTCTCTCAAAGAAGCCATCACTACTCGCTGAACTGGGTTGGTACTAATGAATGAGGATATTAAGCAATCATGTCAATAATTGCAGGTCAGACAGTACTTTTAACAGGTGCATCACGTGGAATTGGAACCTTTATTGCTTGCGGTTTGGCAAAAGAAAATGCAACTATAGTTGGTGTGGCGCGATCGCAAGAGGGACTGGATCAGTTATCTGCCGAAGTCAAAGCTTTAGGTGGTCACTGGTTAGGCATTAAATATGACCTCAGTAACCTAGAAGATATGCCAAATCTGGTTGAGCAAATCAATAAGCTTGCAGGCCCCATTGACATTTTAGTTAACAACGCAGGTATCGAGATATACAAAAACTTTCAAGATTACTCTGCCTCAGAACTACAGTCAGTATTGACAATTAACCTGCTGTCTGCGATGGAATTATCCCGTTTGTTACTGCCAACAATGTTACGCCAGAAGAGGGGCCACATTATTAATATCGCTTCTCTATCTGCTAAAAAGGGAAATCCCTACAACAGTATTTATTGTGCCAGTAAAGCTGGTTTGTTCATGTGGAGCGATTCTCTAAGACAAGAATTGGCAGGTACTGGTGTAAATGTTTCGGTGATTTGTCCGGGATATGTTTCTGGTCAAGGGATGTTTGCTGATACTGGTATACCTGCGCCAAGTTTAGCAGGTACATCGAAGCCAACAGATGTAGCGATCGCAGTAATCCAGGCTATTAAGCAAAATCAGGCAGAAGTGATTGTTAATCAAGACTTGATGACAGCAAATTTTACAAAACTATTACTGTCATTATGGCAAATTTTTCCCCGATTTGGAGATAAATTTTATCAGTGGATTGGGGTAAACAAACTCAACCAAAAACGTGCTGAAAATCAAATGCAAGTTGCGTTTAAAGCTGATGAAAATAGAACAATAGTCGGCGCAACACCAGATTTTAAATAAGTCTGTTGGCTTGATAGCGGTCGCTAATATAAACCTCATAAAAAAAAGCGATGAAAAAAGTATATTTGATGATTTATGATGCTGGCGCAGGCCATCGCAGCACTGCCAAGGCTTTGCAAAAAGTTATCGAGGAGCGAAAATTGCCTTGGGAAATCCATTTAGTCGAGGCTTTTAAAGAAATTCTTGGAACCTCTGCATCGCAGGATTTTTATAATAAGTTCGTACTCCAAAAAACATGGGCAAAACTTATTAACGAACCCTTATTGGTTCCCTTATTCAAGCTACAAATCCGCCTTCAACATTCTGCTTGGTTAGCACGTTTGAAAAAATACTGGCAGCAGCATCAGCCTGATATGGTAGTTTCAGTGCAACCATATATTAATAGGGTGCTTTGTGAAAGTTTGCAAGCAGCATCTCCAGGTCTACCATTCGTCACATTTATCACCGACCATGCCGATTGTCCGCCCCACTTTTGGATTGAAAAGCAAGAGCAATTCTTAATTTGTCCGACTGAAAAGGCAGTTGAACAAGCAAAAAACTTTGGTTATACACAAGATAAAATTTTCCGCACATCAGGAGTAATCATTCAGCCTCGTTTCTATGAACCCGTTTTGTGCGATCGCCAAATTGAAAGAAAACGCTTAGGACTAGACCCAAATTTACCTACTGCTTTAATCACTTTTGGCAGTCAGGGTTCAAACGTGATGCTAGAAATTGCCGATTCTCTGGAAAAATCACAATTAAACCTGCAACTAATTTTCATTTGTGGACGCAATGAAGAATTAGCAGTAACCTTGCGCCGTCAACAAAGCCGTTTACCAAGGTTTGTAGAAACCTTTACCAGCGAGATTCCTTACTATATGCATCTGTCTGATTTCTTCGTTGGTAAATCTGGCTCTGTAGGTGTTAGCGAAGCTGTGGCGATGAACTTGCCAGTAATTACAGATTGCAATGCCTTGAGCTTATTTCAAGAACGTCCCTCAGCTGAGTGGATTGCAGATAATGAAATTGGAATTGTAGTCCGCAATTTTCGAGACATTGACCAAGCTGTAGCGAAGTTAATCGAGCCGGAAACTCTGGCTCGTTACCATGCAAATGCTGCCGCCATTAATAATAAAGCAGTGTTTGAAGTTGTAGATATTTTATCCGGAATCTTGGAACAACCACAGTTAGAAATACACCGAGAAGGCGATCGCACTCCTAATCTTCGTTATGCATAAAAGAAACTTTGAGGTTCTGAGCAAAAAATAACTGAGGGGTGAAATAAATGATATTTGATTGGCTAATCGTCGGGGCGGGATATTCAGCCTGTGTAACGGCGGAACGGATTGCAACACAATTAGGACAGAGAGTGCTGATTGTAGAGCAGCGAGATCACATTGGTGGGAATGCTTATGATTACTACAACGAGCATGGTATTTTAGTTCATAAATACGGGCCTCACATCTTTCACACCAAGTCTAAGAAAGTCTGGGATTACCTCTCCCAATTTACAGAATGGAGACACTATTATCATCATGTGCTAGGAGTTGTAGAAGGGAAGAAAGTTCCGATTCCTTTTAATCTGAATTCTCTTTATGCCCTTTTTCCTCCCCACTACGCACAAAAGCTAGAAAACTTACTTTTAGAAAACTTCGGTTTTGGGGTTAAAGTACCTATTTTAAAACTGCGTGAGAGTGCCAGCGGAGACTTAGCTTTTTTAGCTAATTATATTTATGAAAATGTCTTCCTTCGCTACACCATGAAGCAATGGGGAGTGAAACCAGAGGAACTTGATAAGGGAGTAACCGGAAGGGTTCCAGTTTACATCAGTCGAGATAACCGTTACTTTCAAGATCCTTACCAAGCTATGCCTAAGCTTGGCTACACCGAAATGTTCCGCCGAATGCTGGCTCATCCTAACATTAAGGTGCTTTTAAATACAGATTACCGAGAAATTATCAAGGACGTTAAGTTTAACCGGATACTCCACACCGGATCGATTGATACTTTCTTTGATTATATGTATGGCGAGTTGCCATATCGTAGCTTGCGCTTCCAGTTTGAGACTTTGGATCAGGAATTATACCAAGAAGTTGGTACAGTTAATTACCCCAACGACTACGATATCACCCGCATCACCGAGCAAAAGTATTTATCGGGGCAAACTTCTCCTAAAACTACCTTAGTGATGGAATATCCCCAGGCTTATGTACCGGGAAAAAACGACCCTTATTATCCCATTCTCAATGAGGATAATCGCGATCGCTTAAATCTTTATCTCAAAGAGGTAGAAAAACTCAACGGTACAGCGCTATTTGCAGGACGACTTGGAGATTACAAGTACTACGACATGGATCATGCAGTGCTGCGAGCATTAGGTTTGTTTGAGAAAGAGATAGCTAATTCAACATCTGAACGACAAACTGTTTTTGCAAGATGAAAGAAATGCAGCAATATCTCTTTCCTAATATTTCTGTAGTTGTGAATTTCTTTCTTGATTGCAGTTCAACAAATAACTACCGTTCAAAATTGTATTTATGAAAACAACGCAATTATCATCTCCAAAAAAAGAGTTTTTGATTAACGTTCTCACTTCCCAAGGTGGTGGCGGGCATTACGCTATGTACAATGCACTACGCGCAGTTGTTGAGCAGCAACAACTACCTTGGCGTTTTAGTGTAACCGATATAGACGAAATAGCGGATAGTTTAGCAGAGCAAAAAAAGATAGTCAGTGCTTACAAGCTATTTGGATTTTCTGGGCATGACTTGTACAACCTGATGTTGAAAAGCGGCTGGACATGGCTTTGGCCGCTGAAGATGCGCCTAAATAAACTACTTGTCAAACTAAATCACGATGTCGGTGTCAAAATTTTTGAGGAATATTGGCGTGAGCAACAGCCAGATTTAGTAGTTTCCGTAGTCCCAATGTATAGCAAAGGGTTATGGGAAAGTGTACAAAAGGCAAAACCAGGAACCCCTGTAGTAACTATTATTGGAGATTACGCTGATTCTCCGCCTGCATTTTGGATAGAACCAGAAACAGGAATTAATTTTGTCTGTGGAACTGAGAAAACAGTAGAACAAGCTCGTTCTATGGGAGTAAAAGAGGAACTAATTATTAAAACTTCGGGAACAATTGTTCATCCTCGCTTTTATGAACCCATTGTGTGCGATCGCCGTGCCGAAAGGCAACGTTTAGGTTTAGATCCAGACTGTCTCACTGGACTTGTGTTATTCGGTGCTAATGGTTCTAAAGTAATGTTAGAAATTGCCAAGCGTTTAGAGAGTTTTGGACAAAAACTACAACTCATCTTTATTTGCGGACGCAATGAAGAACTAGCCCAAGAACTACGCGAAAGCCAAGGTATTCAAAAGCGGTTTGTCACCAGTTTTACCAAAGAGATTCCTTACTATATGCATCTTTCGGATTTTTTAATCAATAAACCAGGTGCTTGTAGTATCAGTGAGGCTCTGGTTATGAAGCTGCCAATGATTACGGAACGTAACTTTTCTACTCTCATCCACGAACGCTACAACGCTGATTGGGTCGAACAGAAACAAGTGGGACTAGTTGTCCATGATTTTCGTAATATCGATAAGGCAGCGAAGAAGTTTCTAGAGCCAGAAAATTTTGCTCGCTACCGTGCAAATATTGCTGCTGTAAACAATCAAGCGGTATTTGAAATTTGTGAGAACTTGCAAAAAATTCTCACTGATAGGTACAAAACAACAGAGACAGCATCACTTGAGTATAGGTAACAGCAGACATGAATCAAGCGCGTGTTAAAGCGATGACGCTGGCGGCAATGTGTTTCGCCCTCTTCATGTCTAATACCGACGATACTTCCTTGAATGTAGCACTTCCCAGTATTCAGGCTAGTTTTGGTTCTCATGTATCAGGGTTGCAATGGATTATTAATGCCAATACTCTACCTGCGGTTAGTTTAGCGTTACCGAGTGGTGCGTTAGGAGATATTTTTGGGCGTAAGCGAGTCTTTCTGACAGCATTGGTAATCTATACTTTCGCCTCTATACTCTGTGGTTTTGCTCCTAGTTTAGGTATTTTGATTAGTGGGCGATTTCTTCAAGGAATTGGTGCTGCTGCTTTAGTCCCGACTTCTTTATCTATCCTCGGAGATACATTCCCTGATCCGAAGGAGAAAGCTAAAGCTATTGGTATTTGGTCTGCGGTATCAGGAATTGCCCTCATTACTGGCCCTGCCCTTGGCGGAGTATTTGTAGATATTTGGGGATGGCAGAGTATATTCTTTTTTAATGTACCGGTCGGCGCGATCGCCTTTGTTTTGACTTGCCGTGTTGTTAGAGAAAGTAAAAATTTAACGCAGCAGCGTCTTGATGTACCTGGTCTGCTATTCAGTATAATTTTTTTGGCTTCGCTCACCTACGCCATAATTGAGAGCAACAACCTAGTGTGGCACTCACCGATGATTGTCTTGCTGTTGGCTATTGCTGGGTTCAGCCTTATAGCATTTTTGGTTGTGGAATCCCGCAGTAGCCACCCAATGCTGCCACTACAGTTGTTTAAAAATCAAACCTTTGCTGTAGTCAATTTTGTTTCGGTTTTAGTATTCTTTACTTTTTTGAGCTTGCTGTTCATCTTCAGCTTATTTTTACAACAAGTGCAAAGCTATTCAGCAACAATGGCGGGTTTGTGCTTTGTGCCATTGAATGGAGCTTTTGTCATCGCATCGCTGGCTTCGGGATGGTTGACTGCTCGGTTTGGGTGGCGCTATGTAATCGCGGCAGGATTGACTATGGGAAGCGTAACTACTCTGTCGTTCATCCGAGCCAATGCAGATACAGAGTATGTAACAGTTATGTGGAACCTTGTTTTATGTGGCTTTGGTAGTGGCTTGGCAGTCTCGCCTCTAGCAGCAGCAGCTATAAGTTCTGCACCTCTAGCTAAGGGGGGGATTGCTTCAGCGATACTTAATAGCAGTAATCTGCTCGGTGGTATTTTAGGAATTGCTTTAATGGGAACCATTCTTGCCCAACAGTTAACTTCAGATTTGGCGCGATCGCTTTCTGCCTGGGGTGTACCTGAAAATATCCAAAAAACGTTGATTGCTGATGCTTTGCACGGTGGAGTTAATATTCCTAATGACCTTCCCGCCAACATTTCTGAGCTTGCTGTGCGTCAAACGATTAGTAACGGGTTTGTCTCAGGTCTACACACAGCTGTACTCATAGCTAGTGTTGCCCTACTAACTGGAGCATTTTTAATTCTGGCGTTTGTTCAGCAAACTTTAAAACCAGTTGCCAATGATTCCCTGCTTTCTGTAAGTGAACCTCAAAGTGATAAAGGGATTTACAAGAGGTAGTAATAAATCCATTAGCAAACATCTAAATTCTTGAAAGAAAGGAATAAAAAAATGAGTGATTTTAAACTGAACGTCTCCTTATATACACCTGGTGGCGATATCATTCTAGGGGGTTTTTCAAATTATGAAGCCCTTTTCGGTCGCGGGGGAAATGATATTTTCTATGGTGAAGCTTCTGGTTCCAGCACCAGTCCAACAGAAAATATCGATTTTTGGTTTGGGGACGTATTTGATAACTCGCCCCAAGAGTATGAAATTATCCTGAATATTCAGCAAGGTAATCCATTACTGATCTTAGACAGGGATATCCCATCAGTGGGAGCAGACAAATTTATTCTTGGAGATGAATATCAGCCTTACTATACAAATAGCGGTACTCCAGATGCCTTATTGACGACTAACTTTCTCGGTTTGAACGAGTACGTCGTCATTTATGATTTTAACTCCACTAATGATCTCATTCGCCTCAACGGTACAGCCGAAGACTATCGATTAGTAGAAGTTAATGGATTAAAGGTTGAAGGAGTCGAACAACTTTTTTATGGCAAGGCTATATTTTCAGTACAACAGGGATTACCAGATTTGGTTGCTTATGTAATTTCCAAACCAGAAGTGGAGTTAGATTTAAAGGGAGAATATTTCGATTTTATCGGTAAAAAACCAGCAAAGAAACCAGAGTCAAAGAAGCTTGCTCAGTTAGGAACTACAGGTATTGACTTTAGTACTGCTGCTGATACAGACGCTGCTGGAAATGTTTACATTACAGGATATACTACAGGCCCAATGGCAGGAACTAATCAGGGTTCTACAGATATTTGGGTAGCTAAGTATGATAACATTGGCAACCAATTGTGGATGAAACAATTTGGTTCTTCCAATTCAGATCAGGCTTATTCTGTGGTTACAGACAAAGAAGGTAACTTTTACCTAGCAGGAGACACAGGCGGTAGCTTATTTTCAGCCAAGCAATCAACAGAACTTGATATTTGGGTGGCTAAATATGATAGCAATGGCAACCAATTGTGGGGTAAGCAGTTTGGCGTTGATGTAACAGATGGTTATTCTAATAGCTCCTTTGGACTGGATGTAGATTCTTCCGGCGATGTCTATTTATCGGGCTTATCAATTAAAGAAAATACTAGAAGAGATATTTTCGATTTCTCGATTCAGGATGATTCTTGGATCACTAAATTTGATAATCAGGGCAACCAGCAGTGGTTTACACAGCTAGGAAAAGATACACCAATAGGGAATTTTGTTTTTGATGAAACTTATGATGTAACTGTTGACAAAGATGGTAACAGTTACGCTACCGGATGGACTCAAGGTTTAGTTAAAGAATCAGACCCATCAAGAGATTTATTGAAGTATGATGCTTGGCTAACGAAGGTCAAGCCCAACGGTGAGGTAGAATGGGTTAAACAATTTGGCAGTACAAATGAAGGTGTTGAGGTGGGCTGGGCTGTTGACACCGACAGCAAAGGTAATATCTACGCTACAGGATGGACTTCTGGTGATATAGGCACAGATCCCACAAAGGTTAAAACAGTAGAGAATAGCGATATTTGGCTGACTAAATTTCGTCCTGATGGTACTCAAGAGTGGACTAAACAGTTCGGCACAACTGGTAATGATGGCACTTACTTAGCTGATATCGAGATTGATGCCAAAGACAACATCTTTATCACCGGAAATTCTATCCCGAAGACAGACACAGAAACTGCTAAACAAACTACTAATGCCTTTATCGCCAAATTCGACACGAGCGGTACAAATCAGTGGTTTCAGGAACTTGGTAGTAAAACAAAAGTTACTTACGCTTCAGGTCTGACTGCTGACGATACTGGCAAGCTGTTCGTGACGGGATTTACTGATGCATTTTTAGGTACTAGCTCTACTGGCAGTGATGGTACATCTGTGGACGCTTGGCTAGCTATTCTTGATCCTCAAAAGGGAGATGTGCTAAAGTTTGACGGGCTGGCCAAGGATGTCCTCGGCACAACCAATCCTGGCTCAATTTCCACCATTGATATCACTAGTAATATTGTGGTTAACGAACTGTTGCCCAATGGTGATAATATTATTAACCCAGATGCGGGGCTGGATAGAAACTATAATCCATTCAGCTATGGGCAATTTACTTCTGAGCTTGGCGACATATTCAGTCCTACTACCCAAAACTCTTTTGCTTCAGCCTTGTCTGCGGGAGTTAATAGTGGTAATGCTCCCTTCCTCAGTAATGATGATTTGAACTTTTTGCAAGGATAAGTTTTTCGCTGTTCAAATTATTCCGTTTTCATGACGGAATAATTTGAAAAGATAGAATTTACTTTTTCCCTCCAGCAGTTTTATAAACATATTTATGTTTCCTACTTGCACTGTATGAATATGTGGATGCCAGAAAGAGGCATCATTTGGAAAAAGAGCATAAATAGTGAAAAGCTGTTTACGCTTTCTAGAATTACAAATGTCGCCAGAAGTTCTTGCTGATAGTCTTGAGGCTGACAACCTTGGGTTCTGCTGTTGCTTTAGGGGCATGACCAACAGCCACAGCAGCAACTTGTGGTGCAGGTGTCGCTAACAGAGAATTGAGTAATTCTTGTTGATAGTCTATATCTGCTACTGTGCGGTAAACTCTGTGATAATTTATCTGCATCCCCAAAGGTGTTGGGACAATTTTCAGATATTCATTAAGAGCAGATATGTAGGTATCACCAAAATTCTGGAGAGCAACAGCCGGACGGATAATATTCAACAATTGAATAGCTCGTCTAATGTCTGCAACACTGCGGCTAGCATCAATCTCTGGCTGACTTTCGCTATAGCCTTTAGCTTTCTTTTCTGCTACTAAATTATGAAATTTAGCAATGGCTTTCTGATGATTGCCTAATGTCTGGACTTTAGTCTGTGCTTGATAGCCGACTCTACCCCACTGGACTGTTAAATTACCATCTTCGACAATGGCCGCCCAGAATTTATTGCTGTTCTGGATAGCATCAACAAAAACTAAATAGATTTCCATGTTTTTAACCCAGTCAACTCGCTAACTTCTGGGCATTGCCCCATCTAATTTGATGTTGTAGTGCTTCAAGGATTGTTTCCGCTTCGTGTGTTGTTAACCCATTTAATTGTGAGCAAATATCTACCAAAAGTTGTGGCATATCCATACCAAGAAATGTGACAAAAAGTGCATCCCTAGAAGCTTCTATTAGTGTGTAACTGCTCGGCTCATGCCTTGATTGCATAAATACATAATTTGTTAACACCGTCCGAAGCAACAATTTACTTTCTCTGTCTAATTTCTCCAAATATGCGCCATAATTCTCAACCAGTTGGTCAATGATTGGAGTCTGCCCGTAATAAGTAACTAAGTCTGTTGTCATATTTCTTCGCCTTATTAACTATGTTAATTAGCTGCTATCAATTACTAAAAGAAAAAGCGATGGCGTACCCGCTATGAATCGGTGGCGATCGCCCCATAGAATCAGGAGGCAATCGCTTTCTCATCAGTTCATATTCCGAAACTTAGCAGCACGCAAAGATTGAGTTTTCGCCGCAACCACAGCACTACTAGCCCGTCGTGCGGTAGATGCCCATGCCTGCATTCGCTCGACTGCCGCAGCGTCCTGAATCGCAAGCGGGGTAATGGTTTGACGACAAGCTTCGAGATCAGCAAGTGTTACCTGCTGCGGTCTATCCTCATCGAATGCCAGCAGAGCAGCTTCTGAAGCAAGGGTTTCCAGTTCTGCCCCTGAAAATTTCGCGGTGTTGGCAGCGATCGCTTCGAGGTACTCCGATTCCAGATGAATGCCAAAACGTTGTAGATGAATCGCCAGAATCTGTACACGCTCCGGTTCTGTAGGAAGATCAACAAAGAAAGATTCGTCAAATCTTCCTTTCCTCTTAAATTCACTTGGTAGTGCTGATGGGTCATTGCAGGTTGCAACTATAAACACCCCAGCAGTGCATTCAGCCATGAACGTAAGCAAAGTACCCAAGATGCGTTGAGAAACACCGCTTGTATCGCCTTGACCTGAAAGTGCTTTTTCGACCTCATCAATAAACAAGACACAAGGTGCGATCACTTCTGCTGTTTTCAATGCGCGTTTAACATTACCTTCGGATTCGCCAACAAGTGAACCTAAAAGGGACGCAATGTCGAGTTGTAGAAGTGGTAGATTAAGTATGCTAGCGATGTTTTTGGCACAGTGAGATTTTCCTGTTCCGGGTGGGCCAGCCAGCAACACACCTTTTGGTTGGGGTAAGCTAAGACTTCGTGCCTCTTGTGTAAATAGACGGCGGCGACGAGTCAGCCATTCGCGCAGTAAATCCAAACCGCCGAACGGGATTATTGCAGGTTTCCCTAGTTCGATACCCATCTGCGCCAGTAGCCGAGTTTTGTACTCAACGGCTTTGGGGATAAAATCAGCGTCAACGATAACACCATGATTAGTTAAGTTTTCTTTGACTGTTAACCGAAGGAAATCACTAATTTCTTCTAAAGTTAAACCCAACGCTGCACGAGAAAGAGTTTCAAATTCAGCATTTTCTAGCGTAACAGTGAAAGTTAATTCTTGCTCCCTAGCAGACTGTTGTAAGTCATGCAAATAAGAAGTTATATGTTCAAGTATTTGGTCAATACTAGGTAAAGGAACTTCATAATAAGGAATCAATCTGACTAAGGATTCGTGTAATTGTATGTTCTGACCCAACAATACAATGCGTTTATCTGTGGGTTTTAACCTGTGGTAAAGGTTTTTTACCTTGCTTAAAATCTCCCATGATAATTGGGGTGAATTCTTAGCAATAAAGGGGTGAATATCTCCGAGGATAAATACACCATTCCCACTAAAGTTAGCGATGTAGTCGAATACAAATAGTAGTGGGTCAGCCTGTGGAGGTCTTTTGTACTCTGGCACTGGCTTAAACACCAATCCCCCATCTGCTGCAATTAAACATTGTTCCAAGGTTGATACTCCCAAATTCCAGAAGAACACTGGACTTGATAGCTTGTTAAATGCCTCTATAGTCAGCCACTGAATGATAGTTGCCTCATCGGGCGACAGCACATCAACTGCCACGATGGGAATTTGTGAATCGAGTGTGGAGAGAAGATTTGAGAGTTTCATGTCAATTATTCAAATATTTCACTTATGAAATGGCGAAGCCTTTATGATCAGTAGTTACCAGCCAAGTTAAGACTGGTAACTGATGACCATTTAATGAAATTCAAAATTCAAAATTCAAAATTCAAAATGAAGAATAGAATAATTTTGAATTAATTATCCTTCGAGTCAAAGCCCCCACTGAATTCTTCTCTACGAGACGCTGCGCGAATGAATCAGTGGTCTACAATCAGTGGCAGGTTTTAAGCCCCCACTGATTGTCTTTAATTTTGAATTGATAATTTTGAATTTTGAATTCCCCGAAGGGGTTGACTGATTACTGACGCAAACGTGTTTGATTACTATTCGTAGTCCGAAGTTGTTGGGTTTGAGCTTCATCTTTAAACGTGCGATCACCTACAACTCCAAGTGCTTCTTCAAATGGTTGCGTAGCCGATAAACAACTCACCCCCTCAAATCCTTCTGCTTCCACTCGAACTTCACCTGTAGCGCTGTCGAAATGAATCAGTATTGAGCGTTCCATAATTATCTCCGTACAAATTGTTTGACTTCTTGATGTCCGGCAAAGGTTAGGCGTAGGGTTTGCATACTTCCGTTGGTTTCTTCGGCAATACTGCATTCTCCAAACTGCTCTTGTAACTCGGTAGCTTTAGCGCGAATCAAACGCTTACCGTAAGCCAGCATCAACTTGTTACTAAAGAAGTCTTGCCCCAGGCGGGGAACTGTTTCGTAACTATCGTGTATGACCTCGTACACACCGCTTGACTGATTCCACTTAAATCCGATGTCTGCACGGGCTTTTATGGTAAGACCAGATACGATGATTTCAGCACTTTGTCCTTGAGAACCACCGTAGTATCCTTTTAATGGCTGCGCTTCTTCATGAACTTGCGGTGATAGGTTTAGATCCGTGAGTGCAAAAATAAGACATTCACGGTTAGCAAGTTTAGTTTTAACTGTTGAGAAATGTGACATGAGAATCTTGTTCCTATAGCGGTAGAAGTGCGGTATTCTTTTGAGGTGTATATGCATATTCTTGTTTAAGATGCTAGTCTTGAGCGAATGCACCCTCGCCCAAGACTGGTTTCTTTACCTGAATTTGAACGCGCTGACTGTAGCTTTTGATAAGCCCACGTCGTCAGTCGCAAGTGATTGTAGATTGCGTTGTTCATCTAACAACTTGATGCGGATCTCTTGCATTTTTTGCTGCAAAAGACTTTGCGTATCTGAACCCAGATTCTTCGACTCAATCGCTGGATCGTTAACGATAGAATCTAAGTGCGCCATCATCGCCTCCAAGCTACTGCCTGCCTCTGGTGATGCGTTTGCCAGTAGTACTTGAACCTTCATTAGGTGACGCTCCATTTTCCTTTTAAACTGTATGGGTTTCCTCCCTGGCTCCCAATCAGCCAACTCTTCAAGCAACTGTGCGGCGAGTTGTTCACCACCAGCGATCGCAGATTCCCGTAGCTTTTGCTCCAGATTTTGGTCATACTGTTGGATGAACTTGGTAATCTGGTCAAGACATTCGGCTTGCTGCTGATTGAGTTGCTCAGAGAGGGCAGGGATAATCACCGGACGACCTATAACGACTTGCAAATAGTCTTCAAGATCGGTCAGAGTTGGGAATGCTCTTAGCAAGTTGGCTTTGACTGACTCTTGCTTATCCTGTGCTAATTCCCAGGTGTTAAGTGAAAGGAACTGATCAATGCGCTCTTGATAATCAAGAAGTCCCGCTTCGTAATCAGCTTTTAATTGATTACGCAGTCCTGGGGCGATATTATCTCTGATATTGATTAACTGATTCCATACCAGGGGAGCTAAATCAATTGGACAAACCCAGTCACCAGTATCAGCAGACATCCACTCTTGAACCGAAGCAATTTCTTGCCTTAATTGGGCAGCAGCTTCATCCAACTTCTTGAATACCTTAATACCCCGCAAACCGACTTCAGAATTTGTGACTTTAACGAGGTCTGATTCAATTTCAGAAACTTCAGCTTTTAGCACATCCGCCCATTTAGGTGCGGCAGACTTTGTACTTTTCTTCAACTGAATACGAAAGCGAATACGAGTTTTATTTAATTGTGAGAAATTGTGGCGCTCGACTACTGCATCAGTTAGGAAATTTGCAGCAACAGGATTGTCGATTGCTTGTACCATGATTATTCACCTCAATCACTATTTTTCACTTTCAATTCAGCGAAGCTTTCTTTGTGGCTATTTGAATGTCTTTAGTAGCCCTATAGATTACTTTTGTAGAGCTTTTTTGTAACCTAATGTGTCTTTTTATGACTGGTGGTTTATGTATAGACATGGCTCAAAATAGCTGAAGTTGCTGTGAATTATCCTGTACCACAGGCTTTTGATAAACCATACCTTCGACTTCATAACAGCGAGTCATGAGTTTGTTTCGATTTAGCCGAAAGCTGACTTTTTTTCTTTGATTTGGCAGAGGTAGAAATAGATACTGTGGATGTTGGATAGTACCTTCATCACCCAAGTATCGTGAAAGCGTACCGTCGATTTGGTAAACTTTCGATGAACTTAACAGTGTCGCGTCATACACTTCAATCAAATTTGTTTCCATCTGATTAGTATTGAAGTAGAGTGTGTGATAATCTTTTGTGGAATCGATTTTTCTCTACAGTCAGACTGATTGAATCTGACTGTAGAGTTTTTAATGTAGATAGACGATCCACTTCTTCTCAAGCAGCAACTTTTTCTTGTTGCGGTTTAGACAATCTAGAAGCGCTCCCAGAAGTACGTTTAGTTGTTAAAATCGGTGGGTTAACTTGACCGAATGGAGTCTGAATTTTTAGGTCAGCCTTTAGCTCGGATTGCAGCAATACAAGCTGAGTCAGATAGTAATCAACTTCTTCTAGGATTTCAGCTTCTACTTCTGTCGGTGAGAGTGGTGTAATCTGATCTGATTCCAGATATTTAACTTCTTCGGTATAGCGAGAAGTCATGACGATATAGCGATAGCCACTACCGCAATTCTCAGCTAATACGCTATCGTGTGGTAATACTTCGATACCAATGACTTTGCCTTGTTGAGTACGTTGCCCAACATTAAACTTTGGAATTCCGTAGCCACATGGAAGTGTGATTGTTGGTTGCATTTTTCTTACCTTCGCGTTAATTATTGATTGAGAGTGCCATTTGATTACAGATAGAAATGCTCAAAAATCTGATTGAGTTTTTCTTTTAATTCATCTGACAGAGCATTAAAATCAAACTCGTCTGATTCCCAAACTTGATCCAAGCTTGTAGATTCATCAATAATGTTTGCAATCAAACAAGATTCATCGCCGTAGTTCCAACCATTTGCTAGAAGCCACGGCAGAATTCCCTCAGATTGCAATAGTTTCTCAATATCGAACGAGTCAGAAAACTGCTGTAAGTTTTCGATACTAGGGTGAACGATTATTGTTGTCATGGGGGTATTTTAAATGATTGATATACAGCCCAATAAAAAGAGAAAGAAAGGGATTCAAGAATTATTAAGTGACTCTCACAAGAAAAACTTTTTCTCTTTCCTTCTCTTTGTTAGCTGTAGACAAGACTTGAGAACTGATTGAAGAAGAATTCAGCTATTCTGAATCCAGGAGTCAGAATGAATGAGTGGGGGATTCAGACCCACGACTCGCACAGAATTCAATTCTGAATTCTGGCTCCTGACTCCTGAATTCTGTTCGTTAAATATGCTTCCCTACTTGAAGGTAAATAGGGAAGCATAAAGGCGAACACAATTGCTGCAATCACCTCAACAAGTATTTGGCTATTAAGAAGGCACATCTTCCCAGTAACCAACTTCATCATCATAATTTGCTTGCATAGACTGCAATTTGTTGACGAAGTTAGCAAATTCTTCGTTAGTTAGTGACTGCCTTCCTTTTTTTCCATAGTTCTCTATGAGAAACTGTTTGCCCTTTTCCTCGCCCCAACCTAAAGCTTCAATTAATCGTTGCGACTCCATCATCAATTGATTGCGATCAAGTGCATGAGACGTATGCTTTGGTAAGTTATTGTTAGGCAATCCTTTTTTCCACCAATCGCAGATGGAATTATGTACAAGGGCAATTTCTTGAGCTATTGGCTTCTTGCCAATACAATAATTTTCCCAGTCGGGCGCAGTTGGCTTTTCGTATCCGCTACATACACAGGCATTGGAAGTTTGCCCCCCTTTCTCACGTTTCTCTGTTTTCAATATGGGACAAAATACCCACATCGAATGCCAAAGTAAATTCTTTGGTTGCTGATGTTTGCCTTGAAAACTTGCATAAGCTTGTTCGCAGGTTTCACGGAATGCCATTAGTTGTTGATCAAACGACACTTGAAACACTCCCCAAGCAGTTATTTGTACTGGTGCGATATGAAGAGGTTGATTTTGGGCATCGACGAAAATCACCATATACCGCCTACCGAATTTGTAGGCGTTCTTGTCCAAACCATCACTGCTACGCCAAACTCCAATCACCTTTCTATCGTTTCCGTATAGCAGAGGCGATCGCCCAATCACAAGTATTCGTGGTTGTCTATAAAGAGCGCCAGGAATGCCTATCTTTTCATCATTTTCGTCCAATTTGTTAGTAAGAACTTTATACTCTTTCCCACCTTCTAGTTCTTTATTTTCGTACCATCCTGCTAATTGTTGATTTTCGTAAGCAATCCAAATGCCTGCGGGTGAAGGAATGCTTTTGGCTGCTGGGGTCTTTTCGTATAGCTTGTGTTCAGCAGAATCAAAGTCAAAAGCTGTCATAGTAGCTGCTGCCTTTCTTTAATGTTAGTTTTCGCAAAAAATAAGCGAAGCTCTAATTCTGAGTGGGTAATTCTGCACTATTTTCTTGATAGGTCATTGTTGAATATCAATAGATTTCACTCTCTTATTGGCGAAGCCGTTGATTTCAGATATATTTATCAACTACAGAGCCAATAAAAGAGCGCTCTTGTTACTACAAAAGCGCTTTTTATTACTAATTATTTGCCCTGTACAGATTATTGATGTGAATTAAATCTTGCTAGCAAATCTTCACGAGATAAACTAGACAATTCCAGTAAAAATCTTGCAAAGTCATCTGGTGCTAACTGCAACAAATTATCGACCACTCTCGCTAATTCTTCATCCACAGAACCAAACCGGAATCTCAACAAGTTTTCTACAACCTGACGGCGTTCTTGCTCCACTCCCTCCTGTACCGCTTGCGCTCTTGCTTCTTGGTAAGCTTCTGTTAAATTCATAATTAACTCCTGGTCATCTTCAGTTAAATCTGTTTGTGTCATTACACTGATACGCCACCTGTAAACCATTTCAAGAACATTACGGCGAACAAGATTCTCTGGTGGAAGGGCAACCAGTTCACTTACTGCTTGCTGTTGTACTGTCCCTCGTCCCAAAAGCCTGAACCAGAGCGTTTCAGGAGTTACTGGTAACTCGTTAATTGCTAGTATCGCCCCTCTAAAACATTTTTGAAAAAAGTAAACTCCAGTCATCCACTTTTCTAAGTCTAGCTTAACCTCTAAATCTGCTAACAGAGAGGCTGAAGCGCTAGGTGTCAAAATCCACAAACGAGCTAAATCATCCTCGCTAATGGTAGTTTCTTCTCTTTTGGCTTTGCGCTGAGAATCCGCAATCACAGTGAACAACTTCATGAAACAGTTACGTACTTCCGTCCTGCTGGGCTGATTCCGAAATGGTTCCAGTAGCGTTGTATTGAGTAGAGCAATTCTTCCCAGCAATCCTAGATTTTCCGCTTGGGCTTGTGGGGAAGGTAAAAATAATACATCTACAAATCTTGTTGCATCTGTTACTTCCCTGTTAATTTTCACTTCACCCAAAGGAGCCAGTAGCTCTTCTAAAAATTCCTTGGCAAATTTGTCGTGAGGTTGGTGAGGTTGTTGGGTCATTTTGTCCCTGGCGAACTGTGTTTTATTTTACAAGGGTTGAGAAAAGCTTGTGTGGTGGGTATGAGAACCCACCATCTCACTTACGCCGCGACCAACTCCTGACGAACTTGCGGCAGTTCAATCGGAGCAGTTACCCTGGACAGTGCTTCTACAGCCTCTCTGACGCTCCAATACCTTACTCCATCCCCACAGCGCCAGTAATAAGTCTTGGGGTCGTTTTCCCAGACTTCATTGGGGTTTCGGACTTTAAAGAGTATGCCCAAGAATTCACCATCTAGATATACATTGTGAGCCGTCTGAAGGTCAGTGCATCCTACATAAGTCAGTCGGTAGTTGTCCACTGGTTCGCACAAGTCTTCTGCACGAGTCCCGCGATACCCACAGTTACCGCAGCCGTGACCACCACAGTCTGGGCAGATAGCAGCAGGCATATTCCACTTCGGCAGGGTGAAATCCCATTCAGCCGGTGGGGTTAGTATTCGAGCTTTGTGAGATATATAACAACCAGCATGACCGATTACTTTATCAGAATGGTATTGGACGCTTAACGATAGCCAATCACAATCACCTAACAAGCCAATTTTCTCAGAAGCTTGTTTTAATTCCTTTTCTTCCTTGTGATTGCGCCTTACTGGAGCAGAAAGACTCGCTTTTACCTCTGCAACAGCACGTTTGAATGATTGTTTATGGTATCGAGCATAGCCGTGAGTCATTTTTACCCAGACGATATCATCCGAGTTTATCCAGATAGTCACTACATCTTCGGGCTTGCACTCTTTTGAGTAGTCTGACTGATTGACGATAGTTGCGATGATTTGGCGATCGCGTGTGGTTAACGGATCTTTTGTTGGCGCAGGGGCTGAAACTTGTGTAATCATTAGAAATACCTCTTGTTTGGGGTAAAAAGGCGATCGCACAGTTTTCCCGACGGGGCGATCGTCCTATTTTTATTGGTAAGTTTGTTGTGCTTTCAGCACAACACTCTCAATCTAGAATTGGCGAAGCCTAATATTTTCTTGCTCCTAGCCAGTGACCGGAGCTTGCTACAGCAGCATATCTCTTGATCGGGCGATAGTCAGCAACGAGCTTCAGAGCGACTATCGTACTGCTGTGGCAACTTTTTATTCAGCGCAAATCGATTTCCCTTCCTGTTCCCGTCGCTTTCTCTGGTTGCGCCAGTGCTTCAGTTACTCTCCCAGGTGGATTAATAAATTTACTATTTTCAAGGTTCAATGGTGAGCGCCTCTTTATTTTTCTAGGAGGCTGGCGCTTTGTTCCTCTATGATTATTAATTTACTACACCATGTTGACATTAGTCAAGAGACTAGAGCAAATTTTTTGAAGATTATCTACGTCTAATGCAAGTGCTGGATATAATTGCCAAATAGGTATTTCAAGTGCCTGACAGATGGCAAGTGCATCTTTCTTATCAATTGACTCTGGTCTATTTGCTGCATTTCCCCATTCAAGATTGTGGATAAAAGACCTACTACAACCTGCTTTTACCGCTAATGCATCACGGCTCATTTTCCCACGCATCTCTCTTAGGCGCTTTGCCATTTGTTCGTTCCACGCAAAGCGAGATATGTAAGATATGTCCACTAGCACCACCTCTTTAGCCATTCAATTACTCATTTATTTTATCAACGCCGTGTTGACAAAGTGAATCTTTTGTCTACATTAAGTAGTACACCACATAAAAGCAAAAGCGATCGCTTGCTTGTTAGCAATGCGATTATTTAAACCCACACATACTGGAGAAACACAGCTATTAAAACAAAATCACCCCTACTGGCGAACGCTTACGCTCTTGAGCAATGCCAGAGCAATCGCATACGCTTGTACACGATTGCTGATCGGGGCAATGCCTTTGTGTGAACGCCTTGATTTTGGAACGATTGAAGTTTTTTTGCAACCAGTTTTCAGACTTGGTTAGATCATCGGGATCTCCCCGGTAGCTCCAGCATTAGAAGTTTACTTCCGGCCACTCCGGGTTAGCTCCGGCTACTTTCCTCAGTGGCACTTCAGTTTTGATTTAGTTGCTCTCGGATTTCGTGTTTTGGAGAAAGTAGGTTGCTCTCCTTAGCGGATAACTTCGTTAAGCTACCCTAATGGCAAAATTAAATTAATTGCAGCGCGATCTCCCGCAAATATACAACCTCAGTTAACAAGTGCAGCACTTGTAAGGAATTAGTTGCTGGAACAACTCTGCAACCCTTGCAAATCATATACAGTGACTAATTAAATGACGTTGAGACAAATTCGTATCATCAATTTAAACCCTTACCGAATTTAGGCTTGCAACTATTAGTGTTGATATAGCTTGTAAGTTCCCTGTGCTACTTTTAGACTTAACGCTCTTTGAGTACAAGGTTTATATCCTCAATGACATTAATTTGGCACAGCGATAAATAAAAAATCACTGTACATTTTCCCTTTCTGTTGACTAATGGCTATGAGCTAATGTAGTATGCATGTAATACAAGTTTTAGGAGTTCATCGGTCATGGGAGCCGTCGAACTGGAAAATTTACGTAAGACGTTTACGTTGACTCAAGGTTGGGGGAGAAGCCGCAAGCAAACTGAAGTTGTGGCAGTGGATGATATTACGCTGAGTATTCCCGATGGGCAGGCGATCGCATTCATTGGCCCAAATGGTGCTGGTAAATCCACTACAATCAAGATGCTGACGGGTATTTTATATCCCACCTCTGGTTATGCTTCGTTGTTAGGGCTGAACCCGTGGAAAAATCGGCGGAAATTGGCTTATCAGATAGGGGTAGTATTTGGACAGCGATCGCAATTATGGTATCACCTACCTCCCCGCGATACTCTAGAATTATTAGCACGCATTTACAACATAGACCGCCAAGAATATCTCAAACGTCGTGATGTCTTAGTTGAGCGTTTTGACCTCAGACCCTTCTGGCATACCCCAGTGCGTAAGCTATCCTTGGGACAAAGGATGCGGGCAGAAGTTGCAGCTAGTTTACTTCACGCACCACGATTATTATTTTTGGATGAACCGACAATTGGTTTAGATGTAATTGCCCGTCAAGAATTGCGCGGCCTTATTCGTGAGTGGAACCGCAACGAAGGTATCACCGTATTTCTTACTAGCCACGACGCAGGCGACATCGAACAGGTAGCCCAACGAGTAGTGGTAATTAACCACGGTAGAGTTGTGCTTGATGATAAAATTTCTGCCATACGCCGGGACTATCTGGGTGCAAAAGTCCTCAGTGTCAGATTTCATGACACAACAGGGCAAATCATTCTCCCTGGTGTGACGGAACTCAAGAAAACAGAATATGCCCTGAAGTTAGAAGTGAATACTCGCATCACTCCTATTGAAAAGGTGATGAGTCACATTCTCCAAGCAGGTTCCGTGGCTGATATTGCCATTGAAGACCCACCATTAGAAGAAGTCATCGCTCACATATATTCCCAAGCAGCCCCCAGCCAAGGAGTGCAAACAGGATGAACCATATAACCAAATATATCTGGATTGGCTGGACTTCGGCACGTTCTAACCTAGCTTACTTAGGGGAAGTTGCTTCACGGGGTGTTTTTCTGTTTGTGATTCTTTATATCTTCCTACAACTGTGGCGTGTTACTTATGCAGAAACCAACGCCAAAGAGTTAGGAAACTTAAGTTTGACGCAAATGCTTTGGTATTTAGGCATAACTGAGTCAATTGTGCTTTCAGCCCCGATAATTGCCCAAGAAGTAGACGAGGATGTACGCACCGGAACGTTAGCTGTGCAATTAATTCGTCCCTTATCTTATCCTTTATATCGCTTGTGGACAACATTAGGGGAACGAGCCGTCCGCTTTGGGCTAAATCTCACAGTATCTATAGTCATAGCATTACTATTCGTTGGTTTAATTCCCTTGAGTTTGCCAGGTATTTTCTTATTTCTCCTATCCTTACCATTAGCCTTTGTTCTAGATTTTTTAGCAACATTTTTGGTTGGTTTGGGAGCTTTCTGGTTGGAAAATACCACAGGTTTAATGTTGATATATTCGCGTATCACCATGATTTTGGGAGGGATGCTGATACCGTTGGATCTTTTTCCTGAACAATGGCAACCAGTCTTAAAAAATCTCCCCTTTGCCAGCATTGTATATGGGCCAGCGCGTTTGTTCGTGCAACCCGACTTAGTATTTGCTGGGGAATTACTCTTACGTCAAGCAGTAGCTATAGGCGTACTTAGTTTACTGGTAGCTTGGGTTTATAGCACAGCAGTTCAACGCATCCATGCAAATGGGGGATGAGCATGAAAAAAAGTGCTGAATTCCTATTGTTGAATTGACAGACAGTCCACAAACAGCTTTTATCCAGTACATCGGTAATGAGTCAAAACTCAAAAAATATTATGTTACAGCGTATAGTTTCCTACTTTAATTTAGCTGCGGCGTATGTCCAACTGAACTTGAAGGCGCATTTAGAATACCGTGGGGCATTTATCACCCAAGTAGTAGCAATGGTACTAAATAACCTTGTTTGGGTGACGTTTTGGGCGCTATTCTTCCAACGCTTTCCCGTACTGCGTGGTTGGAATGTGCAGGATGTAATTACTCTGTGGGCATTAGCAGCGGCAGGTTTTGGTTTAGCTCATGCTGTCTGTGGTAATGCTTTACGCCTGAGTGGTTTAATAATTCGGGGACAGTTAGATGTGTGGATGCTGTATCCGCGTACTCTTCTATCCCACTTACTGCTGGGACAAATGAGTGCGACAGCTTGGGGTGACTTGTTATTTGGTTATGGGGTGTATTTATTTTTCGTAAAACCAGATTTCGTTCATTTGCTCATGTTCACAGCATTAACTATTTCCTCATCTGTGGTGTACATCGGCTTTAATGTGTTGACTGGAAGTTTGAGTTTTTACCTTGGTAATTCTGAAGGACTAACGCAGCAATGGCGCAACGCTCTGCTTACCTTCAGTACTTATCCAGCAACTTTGTTTGAGGGTTGGGTGAAGTTGCTATTGTACACGGCAATTCCGGCTGGGTTCGTTACTTATTTACCTATCGAAGCGTTACGACAGTTATCTTTAATACATACTTTACTAGCTATCGCTGGTGGAATCTCAGTATTATTAATAGGTACAGGTGTGTTTTATTACGGATTACGGCGTTATGCTTCAGGTAACTTGATGGAGATGCGCGGATAAGTTAATAGTAAAAAACCGGGGTATACCCGGCGTTAATTATTACGATTTAACTTGAATCGTTATGAGGACGGTAGCTGTAAGATGATTATGAGGTCGCCAAGATAAAAACGATCGCCGCAGTAGAGAATAGATAATCGCTCCTACGGAAAGTATAGAAATTATTGCCGCGATTAAACCTTACAGACGCACTGTTAGAGTTGGCGGTAAACAGGAGCATTACTGTAAAAACTAGCGGCTTTCCACGAGCCAGCAGGGAAGGAGGGCACAAAGTAGAGGCGTATAATTGCTAGGTAACTATACAAAAGCGCAATTGGACTCTTACCTTACCAATTTCTCGAAATAAAGTTAATTATTATATCTTTAAAACTCAAATAAATAATTAATAATAACACAAGAAACTGCTCAAATTGAATAAGCGGATCTAATCGCCAACCTTGCATAATTAATATGATTCCACACAAAAATAGACAAATTGGCGCTAATACTCCTTGGATAATGTAAATTGTTAAAATAGGAATTGTTAATGTATTTTTCCTTTGACTTAACCAGCCGAGCATTAAAGTTACATAAATAACTGCTAAAACTAGATAAAGAGTTCCAATTAATTTGATTTCAATCAATCCAGTTGGTCTAACTCCGAAATTATACCAATTCAAAAAATGTTTGCGACAGATAGGGCATTCAAAATGAAATCATAGCTAGTCAAGGAAGCAGCCACTTCAGAGGTAAGTTGAGCTAGAAGTTCAGCAACCTTAGTTCGTAAATGTTCCAGATTCTCGAATAGCTCCCACTTCAAATCTTGTTTAAGATGTTCCCAAACTCGTTCTATAGGATTTAGTTCTGGAGAATAAGGTGGTTGAAACAATAAAATAATATTTTCTGGAACTTGCAATTTCTTTGCTTTGTGGAATAACCCATTATCAACCTGAATGATGTTGAGACTGTCAGAATTAGAGGCGGCAAATTCGTTCAAAAATTGTTGGTAACATTCGGTATCAACATGAGAAAATTGCCAAAAGAAACTTTCACCGGTCAGAGGCTCAACTGCCCCATAAAGCCAAAAAGCTTTAAATTGCCACTGCCAGTCACCTGTTGGCTTAACGCCTTTAAGGGTAACTCTTCTTCCTTCAATTGTTTTTAGTCCAAAGCGACTTTCATCCTGCACAAAATAACGGATATTTTGATAAGTTGGTAATACAATAGCCGCGTATTGAGAAATCAGTTGTAAGTCATCGCCAAGGTTTTTTTAAAAGCTTCTAGCTTTTGTGTATCTTGCTTACGATTGCGCGGGCGTGGAACTTTTAATTTGGCTTTGAGCTGATAACGTACTAAATGATGTACAGTGGCATATTCGGCTTCTATCCCTAAAACACTACCAAGCCAATTCTGAATTTCCTTATACCCAGCAAATCCAATTTCGGGCTGCTCTAGTTGTTTCTTGAGACTTTCAACCGCCCAATTCGGTATTACTCGTGTTCGACCTGGACTTATACCAAATTCAAGCATCGTCCCGATTCCAGTTTCACGATAATCCGCTAACCACCTCTGTACCGTGCTTCGATGCTTTCCAAGTATTTTAGCGATCGCACTCACGCTAATACCTTGATTTTTAATCAAGTAAAGCGCTTGTAACCGTTCTTTGAGTCGTACATTATTCTGTTGACGTACCAACGCCTCGAGTTCTTCGACACTTTCTTGGATATCGATATGTGTAACCCCTGCCATTACCCACCTTCAATGCTATCTACATAATACATTTACCATCTGTCGCATTCTTTTTTCAAATTGGTATTAACTTGAGATAAAGTGAACATTTGTAGAAAACCCTAATTCTTTATCAAGTTTTAGACTTGCACTACTCAAAGTTTTTTATTTTTCACATCCAATGCCATCACCATCTCGGTCAAACCCATGAGGATCAGGTGGCAGCACTTTAAACCTTCGTTGGCTAATATTTCGGCAATCTAAGTCTGGTGAATTCTTTGGAATGCAAAAATCTGGGTAAGAGGGATCGCAGTTATTCTGTTGCTGCGGTTGAATCCCCTGTGAAGTTGTCTTTTGGGTAGCTCTGTGGCGGAAGTCCCAAGGCATCACAGGATTAGCCTGACTCCAAAATGCTAAACGTTGTTGTTTGGCGGTGTTTTCACCCTGCAACAAACTATCTTTAGATTGTGGGCAACCTTTGAGGTACTGACGATAGACCACAGCCTGTCCCTCTTGCACCATACTCACGTTGACACTGCGATTACCAACAAACACCTCTGCAACTAAGCGCTTATATTTGTCAGTTTCAACGGAGCGTAGAGTAATGGCTTGTCCTACTGGTAGGAGTTGTTTGAGTCTTGCTGATGATTGCTGTCCCCAAGGGTTTTGCTTCATCTCTGGTGCATCAATGCAAGCGAGGCGGACAGTCACAGTTTTGTTACCCGTTCTCACCCGTATGGTGTCACCGTCACCTACGCTTACAACTGTAGCGGTAAGATTGTTAGCAAATACGGGTAACGACATTTGAGCTACAAGCAGAACGCTAATTGCAACAAAGGGAATTTTCTGAAGCATCTGTAGTAATAATCACTATATAATACTTATGATGCCCAGACAACTAATTAAAAGTAACTAATAAAACCAGTAACGTTAGATTAATAACCCAACTTGTTAGTTAACTTGGGGCTGCTCTTTTGTGCTGTGGACGCAACAGCAAGCGATCGCCTACGGCGGGCGGTTACGCCATCGCACTTGTGTAACATCTGCAATTCAACACTCACGTTTCCTCTATATTGCCATACTCTGTCTTTATAAGAGCGAGCGCTACAGCTTTACAGTGATTGGATTGCCAGTGGTAAAGGCATTCATCTATGGCGCTACTCTTTCTTTAAACTGTAACAAGCAGAAAATGCAGGCACTCTAGTGGCTGGAATTGTCATTAACTCCTGGGTTTTGGGATTACGCCCTTCACGCTAGTAGCGATGACTACGGCGGCAAGCTATGCGTCGCTCGAATGGGCCAAACCCTATAATTCCAGAGGCGTTACGCTTGATGTAAGGAAATAAACTTAGTTAAGATCCCAAAATGTCCTCACCACAAATCCAATCCTACGGTTGTAACAACTCTCTAGACCAGCCTTTATCCACTCTGCCGTCGTGGAAAATCAAACTGCTGTATGACG
>NZ_JADEXT010000047.1:0-53878 GCF_015206985.1 Nostoc sp. LEGE 12447
GGGGATCATGACTACGCCGAACCAGCCGATGTAGATACGGTTGTTGGTGCTGGTGATCCACTCACAGAATCGATCCCATACGTTGGCGCTTGAGCGCTGTTGTAAGGTTGTTGTCATTGTTTTATAAATGCGATTATTTGCGGATGAATTAGGTAGGTTTGACTACCTGTTACACATCTTAAAGAATTTATTGCGTTTTGTAAAGTACTTTCAGAAGAAACTTTCTCTTGGAATTAGGACTAACGCAAAATTCACGTAATTGCGTCATTACAAGCGATAGCGACGTATTCACCTAAAACTCTGGCATTGCTTCCCACAATACGTTTCGGTCGCAATGACAAATTTTGCTTGCGTAAGTCCTGAGAATTTACGCGCCCTGCGTGGAAAATCCCTAACTCATTGAAAAATAGCTTGCTTAAAATATTAAGTAAGTTAACGTAAATAATTGTCGTTGGGATAAGGCAATAGGTATAAGGGTTTTAGGCTAGTTCATTTTTCTTTACATAGTTTGATTTTATTGTGCCAACTTACTTAACGCCCTGTGCAACTTTGTCTCAAACCTAACCCCCAACCCCTTGACTTGTGTGTACACCGTAGCCCTGTGGGCGAGAGGAATGGAAATGGGGTTCTAAAAATAAGTTGCACATTGCGTTACTTAGATTAGTCAAAACTAGGCGTAAGCGCCATTGAGAGATTAAGGCTTACACCCAACAAATATGGGCTTTATCTTCTTAAATTGACACTAATGGACAATGCCTACCCCTACGAGAAATCTATATATATCAGGATTTTCGTGAGAATTAGTCTAAATCTCCGGCTGAAACTTTCTTTAATTACGAATTAAAAAGTGGTTTAATTTGCAGCTTGCTGCTGACTGGGTATTGCCTCTATGCCCACTTCTGGTAAAGGTGGACGCACACACAAATAAATCAATGGCCCGAATAGCGGTATCAACGCTATTAACCAGAATATCTGTGGATTTTTCCAACTGCGACGCGCCATATCATCCCCTAGTAATGCAGGAAATAAGAGACAAAGCAGGGAAAAATCTAAACTCATTACATTGATAAAGCGGTTTGTTTGCCACTGTTGCACAAAATTGCCCCAATCTCCTCCTTTTAAACCGTAGGAAACTAGAAGAACTGTAGCTACAGTCAACACAATCCCAGTCACACGAGAATCTAGCAGCTTGAGTAAGATGTTCTTTTTACCAACAAACTGATTATTTGGTTCTCTAAGGGCTAAGTAGGGTAACAAGGCAAATATCCCGACTCCGAAAGAGGCAGTAGCAAATAACCAAGCAGGTATTTTTTGCCTTCTACCATCAATAAATACTACTGCACTGTAGATGAGAGGCCAGATACCCATGAGGTTGAATAGTGCTATTACTAATGGGTTAACGCCTTGCCACTTTCCAGTCGAAAGGTTTTTAATTAAATCGAATGTACCAGGTTGCTCAGGAGGTGCGAGGAAAAAAGCATAAATAACGAATCCTAACCACAGGAAGCCAAAGGCAATTTTTCTAACCATGAAATATTTAAGTAGGATTAATTATTAATTTTGCCACTACAAATTGGGCTATCTACCTGCGATCGCACTATTCATTCGTCTAGACTCGTAGCAGCTTATCCCTAAACCTTACCTTAAGGATTGAAATAACTGAAGGCTTCTGAGAGGTAATCAGCAGCAGATGCCACAACTGCGATCGCACTTTCATAATCTAAGCGCGTTGGCCCCAAAACTCCCACACTTCCTACTGGTATTGAACCTCGGCGATAGGTGGAAGAAATCAAAGTGCAGGTGCGTATCGGTTCTAATGGATTTTCTGCGCCAATGCGAACCGTTACCCTTGACTTACCAGCATCCTCCGGTTCTGGTTCCTCAAATATTAATCGCCATAGTTGGTCTTGTTCTTCTTCCAGCAGGTGGATAATCGTTTGTACCTGCTGTAACTGGGAAAATTCTGGCTGGCGCAAAACTTCTGACACACCCCGAACCATAATTTGTGTGGTAGTCGGCGCAAGAGTGCGACGAGTCAATTCGGCAACTGAATTTTTCAAGAATTCTCCGTAGCGTTGGAATTCCTGATCAAGTTCGCTCCAGTTGAGGTTGGCTAATTCCAACAGACTTCGCCCCCGCAAGTGGGTGTTCAAAAAGTTAGAAACAATCTGCAACTCGCGATCGACTACCTCTGAATCTCGTTGTGTCTCTTCTGGTATTGGCGACAAATCCATTAACTTGGAATGTGTCTCATAACCATCGGTAACAACTATTAACATGATCCGCCCAGCTTCAATTTGCACTAATTGCAGATGTCGCAATAGCGCTGTTGTAGTTTGCGGCATAGTTATCAAGCTAATGCAACCACTCAAGGTTGCTAAAATTTGCGCGGCTCCTTGCAGTAGGGTTTCTAAACTCCGATCTTCCCACTGGAGATGCTTTTGTAATGCCACCTCTATTTCTCGCCCTAAAGTTTCTGTCCGCGTAGCGTCTGTCTGCGACACGCTGCGCGAACGCAGAGAAGGTGTAATTAGCTGGTCAACATAAATGCGATAGCCTGAATCTGAAGGTACACGTCCAGCAGAAGCGTGTGGTTGGTAGAGTAATCCAGATTTTTCTAAAACGCCCATCACATTGCGAATTGTGGCTGAACTTACACCCAGGTCGTACTCTTCGCCCAAAGCCTTTGAACCAACAGGCTCTGCCGTAGCAATGTAGTGACGTACCGTTGCCCAAAGTATATGCTGTTGCCGATTTGTTAACTGGACTTCCATAGGATATGTTTTGCTAGAGGCAAATTTTAATCAAAGTCTGGAGAAATTTCTGGATTTGATTTAAACAAGGAATATTAATAATTTATTAAGATAACAAATTATACAATTATATTGTGATAATTAATTTTAAGGTTCGTGTACACCATTATTGAAAAGTGCGCTCTCAATAGAATCTAGGCTTTGCATCAAAAGCTAAGAGTTTGAATTTACAACATTCTTTTCTGCCTTATTTTTGCATAATTCTACACTTATAAAAGTATTGTTGTATACGTATTTTTGCGGCTATTGCAGCTAAGATTAGGGTCGAAAAGTTGCGTAAGTTGTGTAGCCAGTGGAGAAAGTTACAAACTTTTCTGGCGAGTCCCTAAACTAATTTAGTGCTATTTTCACAATAGCAAAAGCCAGATGGAATTAAGTTCCATCTGAGTAATGCACCCAAACACAAGCTAATATTGGGGAATTGAATGGTCTACTAAGATGGAGTAAGCATCAATACCACCCGAAATATTTTGCACATTTGTAAAACCTTGAGCAATTAACCACTGACACATTTGGGCAGAGCGAATACCGTGGTGGCATAGCACAAGGGTTTCAGCTTGAGGATTGAAGAGGGTAGGTATTTCATGTCCCCATTCGGCAAATTGACTCAAGGGTAGGTTGACAAAGCCCTCAATGTTAGCGATCGCCAATTCTTCTGGTTCTCGGACATCTACTAGCTGTATACTTCCATCACCAGAGGAAAGACGTTGTGCCAGTTCTTCTACACTAATCTGGTTCATGGGTTGACTAAAAGAATTCCCTATAAACAGTCCTAATCTTATTTATGGTGACAGAAAATCTCTGCCTTTGCATGAGTATCGATTCTCAAGAAGGCTGATAAATTCTGGTAGGCTTTCTGCTTAAATGGCTGTAAACCGTCTTTTTTAAAGGTTTAATGTGAATAGGCAACGTTCATTTATTGGTTTTATCGTAGCAGGTGCGATCGCATTGCTAATTGCGATCGCTGGCTTTTACTGGTTTTTCACCAAAAGTCCGGCTAACCTCATTGCTTCTACCTCTGAGCCTGGTGCAGCCATATTCGTATCAAAACTTTCGCCAGCAATGGTTTCACTGCTGACAAATCCCGATCGGTTGCAGGCGTTGGAACGTGAAGAGGAACTATCTAAACTCAAAACCAGTTTATTCGCCAAAAGTGGCATAGATTATAAACAAGACGTTCAACCCTGGTTAGGGAATGAAATTACATTAGCTATCACCACCTTAGATATTGATCGCGATCCAGAAAACGGACAGCAGCCAGGGTATCTGTTAGCACTAGCAACTAAGCAACCTGAGAAAAGCCGCGAGTTTGTTGAATTGTTGTTTTCCAAACGGGCCTTATCTGGAGCAACTTTAGATGTTGAAGAATATAAAGGTGTAAAGCTGATTTATGATAATTCTCAACCAGAGAAGGATTTGCTTGCAGGTGCGGTTGTTGGTGAAGGCTTTGTGTTGTTTGCCAACGATCCGAAAGTGTTGAAAGACGCGATTAATAACGTCCAAGCGCCCGATCTGAATTTGACTAGCTCCCCCGAATACCAAAAAGCTACTAAAGAACTGCCCAAAGGGGGTTTAGCTGTAGCGTTCTTAAATCTTCCTGTTGTAGCAAAATGGCAAGGCTTAGAGTTGTCAGAACAACTTTATAACAGTGAAATTATTTCTCTGGCGTTGAATCCCAAAGGATTGCTAGCAGAAACTACATTTTTGACTTCATCAGAAATTCTCACTCCATCTACAACACTATCTAAACCTGTGGAAGCATTGCAGTATGTTCCAGCATCGGCAGGTTTGGTAATTTCTGGCTCAAATTTGAGTAATTTGGGTGAGAGCGATTTAGCCAAACTCTGGAAACAAGCAACAGCTACTATATATGGTTCTGGGGAAGATGTAGTTTCTCGGTTAGCCAAACCTTTAGTAGATGTTCAAAAACGGTGGGGTATAAACTTACCAGAGGATATTTTTAGTTGGGTACAGGGAGAATATGCGATCGCATTGTTACCTGAGAAAGAGCAAACAACCCCTCATTGGATTTTTGTGGTGGAAAAATCTGAGAGTGTAGAACAAGGTATTGCGCGTTTAGATGCGATCGCATCATCCAATGGACTCAGCATTAATCCTCTGACTATAGATAAGCAAAAAGTCTCTGCTTGGACAGAGTTAACTACGGCGGCTAAAAAAAGTGATGCTAAAGAAGGAGCATCTTTCAGTATTGAAACAAAAGTGCGGGGATTGCATACAACTTTAGGAAATTACGAAATTTTCACTTCTGACTTAGAAACGATAAATGAAATTCTCACAACTAAGGATAATTCCTTAATTGACAATCCCAATTTTCAAGATAGTATTGCTGCAATTCCCTTACCAAACCAAGGCTATATATATCTTGACTGGACAAAGAGTCAGAATTTGTTAGAGCGTCAAGTACCGATTCTCAAACTAGTGGAAGTTTTAGGGAAACCATTTTTTGATAATCTGCGATCGCTCACAGTTAGCAGTTATGGAACTGACACGCGATCGCTCAAAGGTGGCGTTTTCTTCCAACTCAAGAATTCATGAAATTTTCATAAAAGCTCAAGTGCAGAAGGTGAAAAATTATTTTATCTTCTGCCTTTTTCTGTTAAGTAAGATTTTCGTAAATTTACTGTATTATTTGCTATTTAAATCGTCCGTTAAGGGTTTTCTTTAAGAGATAAGATCCTGCGTTCAACAGAGGTAATCACATCCAAATCATCAGTTGAAGAATGGTCGCTGCTGCTTATATCAATAGACAGCCTAGCAATTAGCTGTTTGCTTTCAAAAGCCTTAATTGTGGCACATTTTAATGTGGCACAACCAACTGAAATTTCACTGGAATTTTTTCATTAGAATATGTATATATCATTACTAATTTAACAGCCTGTTGGAGGGCTACTATGAAATTTTGTCGCCCCCGACTTGAGTTTAGCGGCGGCTGGTTGTTGGCTATACTTGCCACCATCACAGCTACACCTGTAATAGCAGAGACAGCAGCGAATTTTGGTACTTTTACCGTGTCAACAAACTCTAATCCAGCACCAGGAACAGTGCAGGGGTTTACAGGTGGTTCTTACTCATTGTCTGCCATAAGTAACCGCGATCGCGATCAAAAAGCCTGTATTGGTTTTGCCGATCCTAATCCAGATCACATTATGGTTTTGGAAAATGACTTTTCTCAGCTAACAATCAAAGTCGATAGCAACAATACCGACACGACTTTACTCATTCAAGGCCCAGATCAAAATACGATTCGCTGCGGCGATGATACTGGCAAAAGAAAAGATGCTAGCGTTAGCGATCGCAACTGGAAAAGAGGTACTTATCGGATTTGGGTAGGTACATTTAATTCTGGGGTCAAGCGTGATTATACTCTGGCAGTAGAGCAGCAGTAATAGAGAGTGGGAAGTTAGGAGTGAAGAATGAATAACTAATTCCCAATTTCCCATTCCCCATTCCCAATTTTTATGTGTAACACCTGAGACGATAATATGGGAGAGTAGCTTGTTGTGCTTTCCGAGGGTGCTATCTCGTGCTATCTATACTGCGTGCTGACTTTCGTATCATATTTGAACGTGACCCAGCTGCCCGTAACTGGTTGGAAGTTTTATTTTGTTACCCTGGTTTGCAAGCCCTGCTATTCCATAGGCTGGCTCACTGGCTGTATACGCTTGGTCTTCCTTTCATTCCTCGCCTGATTTCTCACTTGGCACGGTTTTTGACTGGAATTGAAATCCACCCTGGTGCAGTAATTGGAAAAAGTGTGTTTATTGACCACGGAATGGGTGTAGTAATTGGTGAAACTGCGATCGTGGGAGACTATGCCCTAATTTATCAAGGTGTTACCCTTGGGGGTACTGGTAAAGAATGTGGTAAACGCCATCCAACTGTGGGTGAAAACGTCGTAGTCGGGGCTGGAGCAAAGGTACTGGGCAATATCCAAATTGGTAATAATGTTCGTATTGGCGCTGGGTCTGTTGTTCTAAGGGATGTACCTTCAGACTGTACTGTGGTAGGGGTGCCTGGGCGCATCATGTATCGTTCTGGAGTTCGGGTTTCACCTCTTGAACACAATAACTTACCAGATTCGGAAGCTCAAGTAATTCGTGCTTTAGTAGACCGGATTGAGGCGTTGGAAGAACAAATACAAACTCTTCAGCGCACTAATTCTTCAGAAAAAACTCCTGTTTTAGTGGGTTGTTTAGCCACCAAAGAGGATGAGCCAACCAACGATACTCGCTGGTGCAACCTCAAAGATAAGACCATCCAGCAATTTCTAGATGGTGCTGGCATTTAGTTAAAAGTCAAGGGTTAAGGGTCAATCTTTTGACTCTTGACTAAATCACGGATTAATTGCTTCGCTAGACCACTCTTGCTGTTGATTACGGTGGTAAAGCCATCGATTTTGTGGTTCGCCGCGTAATTCTAAATGGTCTACTTGCACCGGATCGAGTAGCAGGAGACAAAAATTAGGGAGTGGCTCAATAGGATCGGCTGGTGATGGCTCAAAAGCTCCTGCTTCTGTGATTCTGGGTTTACCAGGATAGGGCCAACCAAACTGTAAACGCGCCGCATCACTTAATTCTTGCCACATTGCTATCCGGGCTGGTTGTAAATCTTGGTGAGAATCATCACTGCTGATTAGGGTCAAATCGCCAGCGATGCGGAATTGTTCTCGTGTATTGGGGAAGTACCAGCAAACTTCTGCCCAAGGTTGTTGCTGTATCTGGTCAGCTTTGGCGCTACGAGTATCGGTGATAAATCTTAGCTGGTTTGTATCTTCTAGGAAGCCGCGAAAGACTAGAGTACGATTAGCGGGGCGGCCATTGGGTTGCACTGTTGCTAGTTGCAGGTAGCGGGCATAAACAAGGCTGCGGTTGCGATGGAGTGCATGAGCGATCGCACCTCGCCAAGGAGCAAGAGACATATCAATTAAAAATTAAAAATTAAAAGTTAAAAATGAAGAAAGTCAGATTAAATCTGGGTTTCCAGGTTGGGGTCTGTTGCCTTATTTTAGACAATTGGTACAACACTAAGTAAATAAGTTTGCAATTGTCTCTGTGTCTTTGCGTGAATATTATCCTCAATTCAACGCAGAATATACAGTATGTTGTATAAATTCGCAGATGAGCTATGGCAGAAATTCAAGTTGGAATTGAAGGAGAAGGCGCACCAGCCGCAGCCGAGGCTTTGCTAGAAATTCCTGGAATATCGGGAAGCTATGAAGTTCCGACGCAGAGAGAGGGAACTTTGGCGGCGATCGCTACTATTATTGGCATTGTGGGTGGTGTGGCGGCTTTAGCTGAACAAATTCGCAAATGGTACCAAGAATGGCATAAATCTCATCCAGGGAAGCAATTTGATGTAGTAATTCTTGACCCTGATACTGGAAACAGGATTTTACTCGAAGAGGCTACCATAGAGGAAATCACGGAAATCCTCAAATCTATTAGCAAATAAGTGCAAACTATCCGCATTCAACTTCGGGAAAGTACGCAAGAAACAGTTGAACTCAGGTATTGGCTACCTCAAAAAAATCACTATGAATCACGTCGCCTGAAATTAGCAGAAATCGCTGATTTCCTCAAGCAAGGCGATCGCGATTATTATAAACTGCTGCCCAATTTACCAGGAATCGGGAAGCAGTTATTTTTTTGGTTGGATGGCGATGGACGGTGGTTGAGTCGGGGAATTGCTAACTGTCGCGGTGAGGGGTTGGTAATTGCCATTGATACCGATCAAAAATTGGCACATCTACCTTGGGAAGTGCTGCATGATGATGAGGATTTTTTGGTCAAGCGGGTTAATCCAGTGGTGTTACCTCTGCGCTGGATTGAAAAAGAAACGGAACCGTTTTCTGTGGAAGCACGACAATTGCGAGTATTGTTTATGGCAACCGACCCGGAAGATGTAGAACCAAAGTTAGAGTTTGAACAGGAAGAAGCGAGAATTCTGGCTGATACGCGAGATTTTGCTGTAGATTTGCGGGTGGAAGAAAGCGGTTGCGTTAGCGAGTTGGGTAGGGTGTGGAGTCGCTATCTTGATGACTTTGATGTGTTTCACCTCACAGGACACGCCTCAATTAAAGATGAAGCACCTTACACGCCTTACTTTATTACTGAGACGGAAATCGGCGATCGCCACGAAACCACTGCCGCAGAACTGGCCGAAGTCTTCCGGTTTCGCTTTCCCAAGTTGGTGTTTTTATCTGGGTGTCGGACTGGACAAGCACCAGATAAAGGGGCTGTCCCTTCAATGGCTGAGGCACTTATTGCCCAAGGTGCTAGGGCGGTTTTAAGTTGGGGGCGGCCTGTGGAAGATCGGACAGCTACAGCCGCCGCCGCGCACCTCTACGGGAAATTGGCAGCCGGATATCAATTAGCTGAAGCACTCGCTAGCACTTACCAGCAGTTGTTTAAACAGAATGTGCGTGACTGGCATTTATTGCGGTTATATGTCCAGGGAGAATGTCCCGGTGCGTTGGTGGAAGTTTTGGGAGATTTGCCACCCTCAGCGCCGGAACCTGCTTATCAACAGTTTTTAGATCCCGATACCCAACTGGTGCGGGTGGCGAAACCCTCTGAGTTTGTTGGGAGACGGCGGACTTTGCAACGTTGTCTTAAAGCAATTCGCACTTCATTAGGGGTACTAATTCACGGACTGGGGGGTGTGGGTAAGAGTACTGTGACGGCGCGACTTCTGGAAAGGATGGTTGGCTATGACAGGCTGGTGAACTTTCGGCAACTGGATGAGGACAAACTACTCAAAACCCTTGCTGAACAATGTACCTCAGAACGGGGGCATGAAATTCTCAATGGCAAGTTACCTTTGATGCAGCGCCTCACCAAGTTTTTCACTGAAGGACTGAATACCAAAGAACAGCGCTTTGCCTTTGTGCTGGATGACTTTGAGGCTAATTTGGATTTACGAAATGGGGTTTATGTCTTGCAACCACAAGTTGTGGATGTACTGCTGGCGTTGCTGAAGGCGATGCAAAATTCCCAACTTCCCCACAAGGTAATTATTACCTGTCGCTACAATTTCACCTTGTCGGAACTGAATCATCGTCTGTACCGCGAACCTCTGGGGGCTTTGGGTGGGGCAGATTTAATTAAAAAGTATAATCGTCTGGATTCGTTTAATGGCAGTTGGCAATTTCAGCCAGATTTGCCGGAACGTGCCAAACAAGCAGCAGATGGAAATCCTCGGCTGTTGGAATGGTTAGATAAGATTTTGCAAAATTCCCCGAACCCCACCCCGCCTACGGCACCCTTCCCCGCAAGCGAGGAGGGGTATATGAGGGGAGTTGAGATGATTCTGCAAAAGATGGCAGATAAGGAAAAGGAATTTCGTGAGGATATTTTGGCTGAGGAATTGCTGAAGCAGCAAACTCCAGCTTTGCGTCTTATGCTGGGGAAGTTGTTGGTGTATGAGTTACCTGTTCCTCAAGCTGCTATTTCTCCGATTTGTGAGGATATCTCAAGTTGGGAAAGTCATATTCAACGCGCTGAAATTTTGGGTTTGTTGGAAGTGACACTTACCAACAACACAGAGAGGTTGTATCGTGTTCCCCGGATTTTGTCACCGTTGCTATTTCCAGAAAACCCTAAGGGTGAAGAGTTGTATAAACAAGCTGCACAAATTTTGTATCGCCTGTGGTGGGAAGAGTGGGAAACTGCTACGGAAGCACAAAGTTTAGAAATTCATCGTTTAGCGTTGTTGGGGAAAGATGAAGAAATCGCGGCGAAAATAGCTAGTTTATTGGTTAACTACTTGTTGCATCAAAGTCGATTTCGGGAAGTAATACATCTATGCAAATCAACCTTAGAAATTACTAAAAACCATATTTTTCTCAGAGAAATTGCTTATTGTGAACGCCAAATCGGTGAGGTTGATCAAGCACTAAACCATTACCAACAAGCTTTAAATCTTTGTCCCGCAGAAGACGAACAAGAATTAGCATCAATTTATCATGATTTAGGGGTACTAAAAGCCAGCAAAGGGGAAGTAGATGAAGCGTTCGCACTCTACAATCAGTCTTTGGAAATAACTCAACGCATTGGTGATGTCCAAGGTAAAGCGGCGACGTTGCATGAACTGGCAATTTTCTACGAGAACAAAGGGGAAGTGGATGAAGCGATCGCACTTTTCAATCAGTCTTTGGAAATAAAAGAACGCATTGGAAATGTAGTAGGCAAAGCGGCAACGTTGCACCGACTGGGAATGATCCACACCAATAAAGGGGAAGTGGATGAAGCGATCGCACTCTACAATCAATCTTTGGAAATAAATCAACGCATTGGAAATGTCCAAGGCAAAGCCGCGACGTTGAACAATCTGGGACGTATCCACGCCAATAAAGGGGAAGTAGATGAAGCGATCGCGCTCTACAACCAGTCTTTGGAGATAACTCAACGCATTGGTGATGTCCAAACCAAAGCGGCGACGTTGAACAATCTGGCAGATATCTACGCCGACAAAGGGGAAGTGGATGAAGCGATCGCACTCTATAATCAGTGCTTGGAAGTTTTTGAACGTATTGGTGATGCCTATTGGAAAGCACTAACGTTGAACAAACTGGCAAGTATCTACGCCAAGAAAGGGGAAGTGGATGAAGCGATCGCACTCTACAATCAGTCTTTGGAAATTGATGAGCGCATTAATATCGAAGGTAAAGCGGCAACTTTGAACAAACTGGCAAGTATCTACGCCAAGAAAGGGGAAGTGGATGAAGCGATCGCACTCTACAATCAGTCTTTGGAAATAAATGAACGCATTGGAAATGTTCAAGGCAAAGCAGCGACGTTGGACTTGCTGGGACGTATCTACACCAACCAAGGGGAAGTGGAGCAAGCGATCGCGCTCTACAATCAGTCTTTGGAGATAAATGAACGCATTGGAGATGTTCAAGGTAAAGCGACGACGTTGCACCAGCTGGGAATTCTCTCCGCCAACAAAGGGGAAGTGGATGAAGCGATCGCACTCTACAATATGTCTTTGGAAATAAATGAGCGCATTGGTAATGCCCAAGGCAAAGCGGCGACGTTACACTGTCTGGGATTTATCTACGCCAACAAAGGGAATTTGGAAGAAGCGATCGCGCTCTACAATCAGTCTTTGGAAATAAGTGAACGCACTGGTAATGTCCAAGACAAAGCGACGACGTTGCACAATCTCGCAGATATTTACGCCAACCAAGGGAAAGTAGATGAAGCGATGGTACTCTATAGTCAGTCTTTGTCAATAAAAGAACACATTGGTGATGTCCAAGGCAAAGCGGCGACGTTGCACTCTCTGGGACGTATCTACGCCAACAAAGGGGAAGTCGAGCAAGCGATCGCACTTTTCGAGCAGTCTTTGAAAATAAGTGAACGCGCTGGGAATGTCCAAGGCAAAGCGGCAACGTTGCACGAACTTGCCGGTATATATACCAACAAAGGGGAAGTCGAGCAAGCGATCGCACTCTATAATCGAGTCCTTGAAATTGATGAACGCGCTGGGAATGTCCAAGGCAAAGCGGCAACGTTAAACCAATTGGCAAGTATCTACGCCAACAAAGGGGATGTGGATCAAGCGAGCGCACTTTTCAATCAGTCTTTGGAAATAAAAGAACGCATTGGAGATGTCCAAGGCAAAGCGGGGACGTTGCACCAACTGGGAATTCTCTACGCCAACAAAGGGGAAGTGGATCAAGCGAGCGCACTTTTCAATCAGTCTTTGGAAATAAAAGAACGCATTGGAAATTTCCAAGGCAAAGCAATGACTCTGTGGTGGTTAGGACATTTGGCAGAACAGCAGGGTGAATACACTAAAGCGATATCCTATTTGCAACCAGCTTTAGAGATTTTGCAGCGATTGAAGTCACCGGATGCTGAAGGTGTAAGTGCAAGTCTTGCTAGGGTAATGCGTAATTCGTAATTCGTAATTCGTAATTACTGAAAGATTTTTGTCTCACGCAGAGGAGAATACAAGAGTGGGATTTTAGTAAATGAAAACTGCTGTAATGAGTCTTTGAACTCCATTAATGAGTCTTTGAACTCCATTAATGAGTCTTTGAACTCCATTAATGAGGCTTTGAACTCCATTAATGAACCTCGGAGCTTCGTTAATGAGGCTTTGAACTCCATTAATGAACCTCGGAGCTTCGTTAATGAGTGTTTACGGCAATTCAGGTGAGAGAATCAGGATCTATGCCGAGCGATCGCAACACCTTGTTTGCCTTGCTGGGGTTGTTGAGCTTATTTCATCTTTGCTTTTGGTGTTAAAAACCTACACCTGCCCCCTGTCTTTTTACCTACTGTCTCAGTTCTTTGATGTTTTTCATCACTTGTTGGTATAAATCGTTGTTACCCTGACTTTGAAAAATGCTCGCTGCTTTTTCTAAATCCTTGAGTGCCCCCTGTCTATCTCCATTGGTGGCGCGGGCATTTCCTCGGTTATTGTAGGCAGGGGCAAAGTTAGGGTTGAGGCGAATGGCTTGATTGTAATCTGCGATCGCACCCGTTGGATCTCCATTGGCAGCACGGGCATTTCCTCGGTTATTATAGGCGATCGCATATCTGGGGTTAAGGCGAATCGCTTGACTGAGATCGTCTATCGCCCCTTTTCTGTCTCCATTGGCGGCGCGGGCATTTCCCCGGTTGTTGTAGGCTTCGGCGTAATTGGGATTAAGGCGAATCGCTTCACTGTAATCTTTAACCGCTTCTCTGTTACCTTCTAGTGAGGCGCGGGCATTGCCCAGGTTATTGTAAGCTTCAGCGTCGTTAGGGTTGATGCGGAGGGCTTGATTGTAATCTGCGATCGCTTTTTCCTTGTCTCCCAAATCAAAATAGGCTAATCCCCGGCCGTTATAAGCAGCGCCATATTGAGAGTTTTGACTAATTGCCTTACTATAGGAAGCGATCGCAGCTTGTAAATCGCCGTTTAAATGCTGATTCTTTCCCTGAAGATAGAATTCTCCACCTCTCGATGCTGTAGCTGAACGACGGCTAGGTGTACTAACTCCTATTTCTGTCACCAAAACACTGTCATTCTTGCTACAAGAAACACTGCTAATTGCTGTCAATGTAGTAAAAATAGCTATAGTAAATACTTGATTTACCTTTGTTCGCTTTTGTCTAAATAAACGCGGTCTCATAATTTAATATAAACTGCCATAACACCTGAACGTAATTAGTACCAAAATCTAGATTTTAATTCTTTAACTCAATGGTTATTCTAACTTTTGATAGACGTTTCAAGTCAATTAACAAATTTACCAGATATTCAATATATTTATTTAATAGTTATATTAAGGGAAAAACATGAATTATAAAGTATAAAAATTGTCAATTCGGCTCTTTGTTATTGTCATCTCTTTACTTCTTGACAATGGATTTCTGAGCAGAAAGCTACTGTAGCTCATGTTTTTTAAGATACTTTTTGAAAAAAATATATTTGAAATCTTAAGATTTGCTATAAACAATAACTCCATAAATTCTGACATTGGTAGCCTTATGGACAATTTACTCATCTTCTTTTTCACTCTCTTGAGCTTTCGGAGTTAGCCGCCAAGAGGTAGTTTTTTCAATATCTACAGACAGTTGTTCTAGATTTGGGCCTAAATCTTTTTGGAGTTTCTGAGTTAGTGTGATGGGAAAATCTAAATCAATATCTTGGGTTTGTGCTAGCCTGGCCAATTCTGAAAAAGTAGCTTTGACTGTAGTGCGATCGTAACTAGTCAGCTTATGATAATAAGTTTCAGATATATTCTGAGCTTGCATCGCTTTTTTCATACGTTCTTGCAAATGCTCAAATTCTGAATTCAACAACTTCCATTGTTGCTCAAGTTGTGAGTATCTAGTACTTAGTGATATTAAATCTTCCGTTGTGGGTTCTGGGTTGGCTTTGGCTTGTAAACCTAATAAATTTGAGTGGATTTGAGCAAGATAAATACAATCTAGATAAGCATACTCTATCTGTTCTTCAGTCAGGGGGCGTTTTCCCCAATCGCTGGTTTGCTCTTGTTTATCGATATTGTTAAAGCTACAAAGTGCTGTAGCTATGGTTTTGAGTTGATAGTTAGGTAATGGCAAAATATGGTAGGGAATTTTTTTTGCCATTTCTAAAGTGCAAGTAATATTTTTAGCTTTCTTGTTACCGAGAAATTTTAGATCATAACTGGCATTGTGAAAAACTTTTTCAATGGCAGAATTTATCATAATTTTTTCAATAAACTCAGCTATGATATTAGGTTTATCTAGCACATCTAAAAGATAGACGCGATCGCCACTCATATCTTGGGGATTATCTAACACCTGAATCAGCGATAATCTAGGATTACGACTTTTATAGTCAGCTACTTCTGTATCTATCCACAGTGTTTTGACATTGGTGTATTCAGCGACAATAGCACTAATTTCGCTGGCAGAAGTGAGGTAGGGCATTGGCTGATATTTCCTGAATATTTAGGGCATTTTAAGTAAGCCATAGTTTTCTAAAGTAACATTTTGTTGGTAATTTTGCTGGCACAGTATTGCAAAAAGATGAAGTTTTGAGCTGCATAGGCGTAGACATCGCCAAACTGACCCAAATCTGATAACATCGATTCACTACTTTAAGGCTGCATAGTTTATCATTGGAAAAGTTCCTCAGCATCTACATTAAATTCATAGGAGCTACAGGCCGTATAAAGAGGTATCTTGGTAAGCAACCGTCAATAAAATTGAATTGGTGCTTCTCAAAATGGCTGCAAAATCTTAGCCTAAACAAATCGTTCAAGTTCCAATTTCCAGTAACCTGAGTAATTGCTTGGACACTTTTGCTACTTCACATTTAATTGCTTTTTAACATCTGCTCCTCACCATGACACACAAATTAATTGCTTCCAGTAATCAATTCGGAGATAGATAATGAAAAAGCTAATTCTATTAATCGTTAGTAGCATTTTGGTAGTTGGTACTTTTGGCTGCCAAGAGGCTCCTAAAACTGGTTCGGAAACTCCTAGCACTACTAATGAAGCTGCTCAAGTACCAGCAAAACCTGCTTCTCAGACAAATGAAACTGCCAAAGTTCCAGGAATACAAACAACTCCTTTAGCAACTAGCACAGATACTAAAGTTAAAACCGATTCTGAAAAAACGGCAGCAACAAAAGTTAAAAGCGACTTAAAAACTGAAGTTAGCGCCAAGTTGAACAAAGGCTTACCAGGCAATAAGTTACAGGTTGAGAACAAAGAGGGTGAAATTATCCTCAAAGGCACAGCGACTTCTGCTGAAGAACTCAAGAAAGCTGAAACTTTGGCTAAGGAAGTTCAAGGTGTGAAGACTGTGAAGGTGGAAGCAAAAGTTGAAACTGTGAAAAAGCCATAAAAGAATAACTGGAGTTCTCAGTTAACATCGGCATGAAAGCCAAACAGGGACTTACACAAATGTAAGTCCCTGTTTTTTATTTGCTCAATTTTAAGTCACACCACTCTATTAGTTTGTCAAGGAAGTTCGTAGTAAAGACTAAACTCCTTCGAATATTGTGCTTTTCTTTGAAATAAGATTTTCCTTACCCCCTCTGCGTTCTTTGCGGCTCTGTGGTAGCCTTGCAACAAGCTGTTACGCGTCTACGATAATCCTGAATTCTCTCCCCTACCCTCTTGCGAATTTTTAATTAGTTGATACACTTGTTCTTCATTAGCCCAGTTAACCAGCGCCTATGGTTCATATCAAGCGCGTGGAACTTACCAACTTCAAATCCTTCGGCGGTACTACTTCAGTCCCTTTGCTGCCGGGGTGTACTGTCATATCTGGGCCAAATGGTTCAGGTAAATCTAATATTCTCGATGCACTGCTATTTTGCCTCGGACTCTCCAGTTCTAAGGGAATGCGAGCCGATCGCTTACCAGATTTGGTAAATAACACCCAAACGTCTAAAGGACGCGCTTCTATTGAAGCTAGTGTCACTGTGACGTTTGATTTGTCAGATGAAATCTCACACAAAGACACAAAGGCGCAAAGGGAGGAAGTAGAGGAGGCAGGGGAGGCAGAGGGAGCAGGGGAAGCAGGGGAAGCAGGGGAAGAAAATCCAAAATCCAAAATCCAAAATCCAAAATCGGCAGAGTGGAGTGTTACTAGAAGGCTGCGAGTCACCCACCAAGGAAGTTACACGTCGAATTACTATATCAATGGTGAAGCTTGCACATTGACAGAATTACATCAGCAACTAAGTAACCTGCGGGTTTATCCTGAAGGCTACAACGTGGTGCTGCAAGGGGATGTCACCAGTATTATCTCGATGAATGCGCGGGAACGGCGGGAAATTATTGATGAATTGGCTGGGGTGGCGGCGTTCGATCGCAAAATCATTCAAGCCAAATCAACTTTAGATGAGGTGAAGGAAAAGGAAGATAGCTGTCGGATTATTGAGACAGAATTAACTGCACAACGCGATCGCCTTTCCCAAGATCGTGCTAAAGCTGAGAAATATCAAAAACTCCGCACGGAATTTCTAGCGAAACAATCTTGGGAAGCTGTTTTATCATGGCGATCGCTACAAGCACAACAAGAAAAGTTAGTTCACGAAATTCAAACAGGCGATCGCAATTCTACTGAACTCTCAACCCAACTCACAAATCTAAATTCCGAAATTGTCCAAAAAACTGCTGAACTTGAACAACTCAATGCCCATGTCAAAGCATTGGGAGAAGATGAACTTTTGGCGGTACAATCTACCCTCGCCACCCAAGAAGCGGAACGTAAACAACTCCAGCGTCAACTAACGGAATTAGAAACAGCTTCCCAAGAAACTGCTAAACGTCTGCTTCAAACTCAGCAAGAAATTCAAAAACACCGACATTCCCTAGAAGAAATTGCCGAAACCCAAATTGTAGAGACGCGATTCATCGCGTCTTCCCAACACCAAAGGAATGAAGCCCACCAATCTCTAGAAACCTCCCGCGAAGCAGCCGCAGAAATCGCCTCAGCTTCGGAAGCCTGGGTGCAGCAACAAACGGCATTCAACCGTCAAATTGAAACTTTGCTGCAAACTTTAGAACCGCAACGCACAGAAAAAGCACAACTCACAGAACGGAATAATCAGTTACAGCAATTAATTTCCGAGCAAACACAGTTAATTGAACGCGACGAACCGCTATTAGCCCAAAAACAAACTGAGTGTAATCAAGTTGAAACGGAATTTAACGCCTCTAGCGAACCCATCCAGAATTTAGCCCAAAATCTCTCAGCCACAGAACAAGAATTGCAAATCCAACAGGAAACCCAAAAACGGTTACTTTTTGAACAACGAGAAAAACAACGCCAGTTGGATAAAATCGAAGCGCAAACCCAGGCACAGCAAGAAGTCCAAGGAACCCAAGCAAGTAAAGTCATTTTACAATCGGGAATGCCTGGACTTTGTGGCTTAGTTGTGCAGTTGGGAAAGGTGGAACCCCGCCATCAGCTAGCTTTAGAAATGGCTGCCGGTGGACGGTTGGGACATATTGTGGTGGAAGATGATAGTGTAGCCGCAGCCGGGATTGAATTGCTCAAACAGAAACGTGCCGGGAGAGCGACTTTTTTACCACTAAATAAAATTCATGCTCCTAAATTTACTCAAGATGCAACGCTGCGTTTCGCTAGCGGCTTCGTTAACTATGCTGTGAACTTAGTCGATTGCGATCGCCGTTACAAAGATGTATTCAGCTATGTTTTTGGTAACACAGTAGTATTTGCCAGCCTCGAGGCGGCGCGGAAAAATTTAGGTTTATATCGCATCGTCACCTTAGACGGAGAATTATTGGAAACTAGCGGTGCAATGACTGGTGGTAGTAACAGCAATCGTTCAGCGTTGCGCTTTGGTACGGGTGAAGCAGCGGAATCTGATGAAGCGATCGCTTTAAAAACTCGTTTGGTGGATATTGAGCGGGTTTTAGAGCGTTGTACTGAGGCGATCGCAACTTTGTCAACTAGAGCCAAAAAACTGACGCAAGAACTCACAGAAGCGCGTCAAGCGCGGCGCGAACAGCAATTGCAATTGGAACAGTTGCAGAAAGACATTAAGAGTTTAACAGTGCAATTACAGGGGACGCGATCGCAACTCACCCAAAACAGCGAAAAGTTAGCCACTGCTCAATCCCGATTAGAAATCTTGGAGCGGGAATTACCGGGACAAGAAACTCAACTGCAACAATTGCGACACGCTTTAGCAGAGTTAGAAGCATCCCAAACCCCCAGTGAATGGCAACAAATCCAGGCAACCATTAAAATTCAAGAGCAACAATTGCAACAGCGTGAAACAGCGTTACGGGAAGCTGAACAAAGATTAAAAAATTTAGAAAATCAGCAACAACGTTTGCAAGAAAAAATCCAAGAAGCAGAAACGCGAATTACCGAATACGAAACCCAACAAATCTCTTGTAGAGACGCGATTCATCGCGTCTCCACACAAATCACAACGATAAACGACCAAATCACCCAAACCCGTTTATCGTTGAGCCAAATGGAACAGAATTTGGGAGAAGAGAAACAAAAACGCGACACTACAGAATTGGAAGTGCGATCGCACCTTTTGCGCCAACAACAATTGCAATGGGAAATCGAAAAACTCAAAGAAACCCAAGAGAAGCGGCGGGAGGAACTAATTGCACTGCAAAGCCAGTTGCGGGATATGGGAGCAGAATTACCAAATCCCCTGCCGGAAGTTCCAGATAAGGTAGATTTGGAAGAATTGCAAAAAGAATTGCGATCGCTTACCAAACGCTTACAAGCGATGGAACCGGTTAACATGCTGGCGTTGGAAGAATACGAACGTACCCAAAACCGCCTCCAAGAACTGACGCAAAAATTAGAGACACTAGAAGGGGAACGCACCGAACTACTTTTGCGGATTGAAAACTTTACCACATTGCGGCAACTTGCTTTTAAAGAAGCGTTTGATGCTGTCAATGAAAACTTTCAATCAATTTTTGCCATTCTTTCAGACGGCGACGGCTTCTTGCAACTTGAGAATCCCGAAGATCCCTTTAGTAGTGGATTAAATTTAGTCGCGCACCCCAAAGGCAAACCCGTACAGCGCCTGGCTTCCATGTCTGGGGGAGAAAAATCACTTACAGCTTTGAGCTTTATCTTTGCTCTTCAACGCTACCGCCCATCGCCCTTTTACGCCTTTGACGAAGTGGATATGTTCTTAGATGGGGCAAACGTAGAACGATTAGCTAAAATGATTAAGCAACAGTCACAACAAGCGCAATTTATAGTTGTGAGTTTGCGTCGTCCGATGATAGAATCAGCCGAACGCACAATTGGCGTTACTCAAGCACGAGGAGCCTACACTCAAGTTTTGGGGATTAAATTACAATCATCCAATACATCTGCTTGAGTTTTTGTTAATAATAGTGTATAGACAAACCGGATTCGAGATCAGGACTCGGTATAGAATGACCTCCGAACAGATAATTAGACGTTCCGATATATTAAACACCCAGGTGATTACCCGCGACAATGGCAAGCGGCTAGGCATCATCAGTCAAGTATGGGTTGATATTGATCAACGAGAGGTTGTGGCTCTTGGTTTGCGAGACAGCCTGATCTCCATTTCGGGCATACCGCGCTACATGTACCTCAACAACATCAGCCAGATTGGTGATGTCATCTTAGTTGATAACGAAGATGTAATAGAAGATATCGAAGTTGAATCTCTCAGCAATCTGATTAACTGGGAAGTAATTACAGAAACAGGTGAAGTATTAGGCAAAGTCCGGGGCTTCAAGTTCAACGGCGAAACCGGGAAGCTTAACTCTATAGTCATCGCTTCTTTAGGATTACCCCAAATTCCCGACCAATTTTTGAGTACTTACGAGTTCTCAGTAGATGAAATTGTCAGTACTGGCCCCAATCGGTTGATTGTGTTTGAGGGAGCCGAAGAACGGGTGAATCAGTTGACAACTGGTTTACTAGAGCGTTTGGGTATCGGCAAAGCACCGTGGGAGAGGGATGCAGAAGAAGAATATGGCTATACTCCACCACGCCAAGTTGCACCAGGTAATCAACTGCCTAGCGGAGTGCCATTGCAGCCACCCAGACAAAAAGTTCGCGCCCCCGAACCCGTAGCGCGGGAAGAAGAATGGAATGAAGATTATGTGGAAGAAGAAAGGCCACAGCGTCAGGTAATGAAGGCGCGGCAGTATGAGTCTATTCAATACGAAGAAGACGAGGAAGAAGATAACTGGAGTGAAGCAACAGGCAACGACAGGTATCAACAACCGCAACCGCTAAAGTATGAAGCCAAGCCTTACAGCAAGCCTTATGTTGATGAATACGATGATTATGACGACGTAGACGGCGATGCTTGGGAAGATGAGCCGAAGCCTGTGAATATTCCCAAGAAAGTCAAGGAAAGACAGCCAGAATACGAAGAAGAAGGCGGATATTAAGTAATTCGTAATTCGTAATGACGCGACGCTCCTGTGTGTCGCTAACGCTTCGCTATCGCGGACTCGCTACCGCTACGCTAACGTAGTTCGTAATTCAACAGGAAAATTACGAATTATTTCTCAGATAAGTTTAGTCCTCTCCTTACTTACAAGGAGAGGGCTAATTTTTTAGGATAAGTGAGGTGTGGAAGCAATACTTGGTTCGGTTAAGGTTTTTGATGAAAATTCTAGATCGCAAAGACGTGATGAATGCTCATAAAGACGCGATAAATCGCCGTCTCTACAATAATCAGTCCTTTGTAGAGACGGCGATTCATCGCGTCTCTTGTATTAACCTATTGGTTTAGAGGTAGATATTCAATTCGATCCTGGTATTCATCCTCAAACGAATCTTCAACAATTTGTCCAATGCTTTGGTTTGCATCTATGGTGAAAATTCCAGGAATATGGCGACCTGAAGCTAAATGGTGAGCCAAATGTCTAGGCATCGACTTACGGTTATTGTTCAGAAACTCCCCAAAAGCTGCTAGCGTCAAACAAAGGAAAAATATCGTTGTGGACTTTCGAGCTTGAAAACGCGTTCTAATTACTGGCAACTACTGCCTTATATCCGACTCCAGTGGAAAACCATCACCAAGGGACTTACTGGTATCTTGGGATACGTGCTGGCGACATTAGTGTTGATAAATCTTGCCGGTAAATTGGCAATTCCCTTTGCAGAGGGTAATGTAGTAGCGATCGCTCAAATAACTGGCAGTTGTGCCTTAGTCTTTCTTGTCAGAGGCTTGTTTCAGTCTATACAAGATATGTACATGGCGAAAGCTTCTTTGAGAGTTGCTTTTTATCTCCGTCAGCAAGTCTACGCCCATCTGCAAAAGCTAAATCTCAGCTATTTTGAAACCGCAAAAGCAGGTGATTTATCTTACCGCCTCACGGAAGATGTTGACCGCATTGGCGAAGTGGTAAATAAAGGATTTCACGACTTTATCCCCTGCATTTTGCAGTTGCTAGCAATTCCGATTTACATGATTTACCTGAATTGGCAACTGACATTAGCAACGGTGATAGTTGCACCGTTGATGGGTATTTTAGTTGGCTGGTTTGGTGAACGTTTACGCAAGTATTCCTTAAAAAGTCAAAATCGCGTGTCGGGTTTATCAGCCATTCTCGCGGAAGTTTTCAACGGTATTCGTTTGGTACAGGCTTTTGCTGCTGAAAATTACGAAATCGCCCGCTTTGGCCATGAAGCAGAACGCAGTCTTAAAGCTAAATATTCAGCCGAACGCCTGAAAGCGATTCAGATTCCCATAGTGGGATTTCTGGAAGCCTTAAGTGCATTATCGTTACTGATTGTGGGAGCGTGGCAAATTTCCCAAGGTAACTTGACAGTGGCGAATTTTTTCAGCTACCTGGCGGCGGCGGCGCTGTTAATTGATCCCATTGGTCACACTACTAACAACTACAACGAATTTAAGCAGGGTGAAGCATCTGTTGACCGCGTTTTTGAATTAATGGCAATTCAGCCGACGGTGATAGAAAAGATCAATGCGATCGCTCTGGCTCCAGTCAAGGGCAAAATAGAATATCGTCATATTTCCTTTGCCTATAAGCCTGGTGAACCCGTATTGAAAGATATCAGTTTATTGGTATCACCAGGTGAAGCAATCGCTCTTGTGGGTGCTTCGGGTGCAGGTAAAACCACATTTGTCAATCTCCTCCCCCGTTTTTACGACCCGGAAGTTGGTCAAATTTTCATTGACGATGTTGATATTCGGGATGTGAAGCTGCATAGTCTGCGGCGACAAATTGGGATTGTTCCGCAAGAAACCATCATGTTTTCGGGGACAATTGCCCAAAATATCGCTTTTGGACAAGATGTTTTTGACATGGAAGCAGTGAAAGAGGCGGCGAAAATTGCTAATGCTCATCAGTTCATTAGCCAACTACCAGAGGGTTATCAGACCTGGGTAGGCGAACGTGGGGTAAACTTATCAGGAGGACAAAGACAAAGAATTGCGATCGCTCGTGCGGTTCTCCTCAATCCCCAAATCTTGATTCTTGATGAGGCGACATCAGCATTAGACTCTGAATCAGAAGCACTGGTACAGGAAGCGCTGGAAAGACTGATGCAAAAACGCACAGTATTTATTATTGCTCACCGTTTATCAACCGTGAGACGGTGCGATCGTATTTTAGTTCTCGAACAGGGACAAATTGTTGAATCAGGAACCCATGAAGAATTATTAGCTCTAGAGCATCGCTACGCGCGGTTTTATGCCCAGCAATTTAGTTAGCAGTACAGAATACACAGAGGCTTAGAGAAAAGTAGAACTTTTCAAAAGTTTGTGTTGGATTGACTTTTTTGGTTGATTACTTTGTCCTGGTGTCACATAATCGATTCCGAGATTGATGGTACTTTGTTTTTGCACCAACTCCTTTATCCCAATCGCGATATAAGCCATGACACTCAATTTATATTTACTGCGACATGGAGAAACTACTTTTAGTCAAAGTGGTAATTTCTGCGGTGAAACTGATGCGGAGTTGACAACAGAAGGGATGCAGATGGCATCCGGTTTTGCCGATGTTTATCAAAAATTGAAGTGGGAAGCTGTTTATGTTAGCCCGATGAAGCGCACAATTGCAACTGCCAAGCCATTTTGTGATGCTATCGGTATGGATATGCAGTTGCGTGACGGACTTAGAGAAGGTAGTTACGGCGAATGGGAAAGGAAGAGTAAATCGTTTGCTCAAGAGAATTACGCAGAAAACTATGTAAAATGGTTGACAGAACCCGCTTGGAATGCACCACTAGGTGGAGAAACTGCGGTAGATATTGCTAACCGTTCTATGCCTGTAATTGCTGAAATTCAAGAAAAACATCACCAAGGTAATGTTTTAGTGGTTTCCCATAAAGCCACGATTCGGATTATGCTTTGCAGTTTACTGGGAATTGATTTGGGGCGCTATCGCTATCGGGTGAATATTTTGGTCGCGTCGGTAAGTATGGTTAAATTTGACGTTAATGGCCCTTTGTTAGAAATATTAGGCGATCGCCATCATATACCCGATCATATTCGCTCTCGTCCGGGAACATAAACTTGAGAATCCTAGTTTTGTAGGTTGGGTGCAGCGATAGCGTAACCCAACATAAAATTTGGTGGTAATGTTGGGTTGCGTTTCACTCCACCCAACCTACATAAATATATCTTTTAAAAAACTCTAGGTTTCAACATAAATGAGGTTTAATTAGCAAAAACTTTTGTTATGAGTGGGATGCAAGCCGGGTTTGACATGACTTGTCAAGAAGGGATAGCAGCCTTTCAAAATACCAAATTAGATGAGCTTACCCTGGGTATTTAGCATAGTTTTTGCAAAAATAATTTCGTTAACGATGTCCATAACATCATTGACTACATCTTCTGCTGTTGAAGGGTCATTGATATATTGATTTAGTGACTTAAATTTTTCCGGTGAGATATTTCCCATTAATTTACTATCCCAATTTGCCAGCATTTCATCGAATACTTTTTTGGCATCGCCATCAAAAAATCCTGTTCCTGCAACTAAAATACTCTTTTTGCTTCTGAGTTTAACAGCATCATTTTTAATAGCATCAGTAAGCTGATTGATAAATCCATTAAAGTTTTGAGACGGATCAATGCTTAATTTATCCGAGATAAAAAACATGAATTCATCAATCTTCTGGGAAATTTCCATAATTTTTTCAGCAACATTATACATTGCAGAATCTTCATGAGCAGATAGTTCTGAACCCATAAGTTGTTTTAGTGTTTCACTCTGTTGCTTCCAATATTTTATATACTCAGTCTTACCTTCTTTGGTATAAACATTAGCATCCTGTAAAACCACAGGAAAAACTTTTTGTTCATAATCCTTGCGCTTCATGATTTCAACAGCTTCAAACATACAGTATTCAGAGCGCAAATATTTGTCGCTGACAACGACAATTACATAGTTTCCGCGCCCGATTTCCTGCATGAAGTCGTGTATACTCTTACCTAGCGTTAAATAGTTGCGATCGCGAATTAAGTTGTAACGTTCAGAAATAAGTGCGGTGCAAATTTTATCGACTAATTCTTCGCGCTGACTACCTAATTCACTCTTGTTATCTTTCCATGCATAAGATATGTATATCTGATTCATTTTTTTAAGATTTTCTGAGATGCGATAGAGAATTTTGGAATCAATAAGTGAATAAAATTCGTTGCTACCTAAACTATGGTTTACCTACGTGGGCTGAAAAAATAACCCACGCAGGCAAAAATAATTCTGAGGTAGGTTTTAGAGCATCAGAACTTTGGAGTTTAGTCTATGTAGCCGTGATTTCTAATCACCAAGGTTGAATCAAATTTTACTTTTATATTTGATAACCGACCTACGTATTTTCTCGCAATTCAATTAAGATTACTATAGGACTCATATCTGATTTTTGAATAAGATTTCAGATAAAACCCTTAAAAAACAGGTTTTTCAGTTTGAGTATGTTTTCAGAAATCAAATCCGAGTCCTATATATCTATACAATTTAGTTAAAAATTTTTGTAGAGACGTTGCATTGCAACGTCTCTTATTAGATTATTCTTCGTGTAAATTACACCAGATATAATCTCAATCAGCTGTCCAGATTAAAAAGAAAATAGGTGTGATTTTACTATTTTCTAGACTGAATTGCCTGGATTAACTCATAAAAAGGTTGCCAATTATCTTCTTGAGCAATTGCTTCCCAAGTAGACTCAATCACAGGTCTTAATAGTGCCGTTTTAGGATTATGAACAGCTAGTGTTTGGCCAATTACATCGGTGCGATCGCTATCAAAATCATTCAACATTTTATGGTATAGTATGCACCAATCATCAAAAATTCCCGACGCACCCGGTACTGGCACAATATCTGAATTATTCATCACAAAACCTGGCTCATCTCGCCATTTTGATGAAAAAGTCCGAGCCATCTCATAAAAAAACTGGTGATAACCAACTTGGCTATCTTTCAAGAATTCAACCGTTAGATTCAACAATTCCGCAGCTTGTGGGTGTGACAATTCCACAAAACCTAACTTTTTCAACATCAAAGAACTGTATTCAGCTTGATAATACTCATCAAACCTTTCTAATGCCGCTTCCATTTCCTCCTTATCAAGAATCGCCTTTAAAGGTTCTTGGAGCATTTGTAAATTCAACTGACAAATACTTGGTTGATTGCCGTAACAATAGCGTCCATAATAATCAAAATATGCAGCTATAAAGGATGGGTTATAAGTTGGGATAAACGCGTAAGGGCCATAGTCAAAACTCTCTCCAGTGATTGACATATTGTCAGTATTTAGGACTGCATGACAAAAGCCAGCCGCCATCCACTGCGCTACTAGTTCTGCAACTCGTTTCACTAATTCGGCGTAAAACAAGACATATTTATCTTGTTCAGCGCTTAAGTGTCGATAATATTGCTCAATTACGTGGTCTAACAGCTTCTTAGTTAAATCTGGACGCTGAAAATAGTGCAGTCGCTCAAAAGTGCCAAACCGAATATGAGAACTGCTCATTCTAATCATCACAGATGAGCGGGTAGGTGAAGGTTCATCGCCCCGCCAGAGGGGTAAACCTGTTTCAATCATGCTCAAACAGCGCGAGGTACGTACACCCAAGTGGTGCAGTGCTTCCGCAGCCAGAACTTCCCGCACCCCACCTTTGAGCGTGAGCATCCCATCGCCTCCACGGGAGTAGGGCGTTCTCCCAGAGCCTTTTGTACCAAAATCGTATAATTCGCCATCAGTGGCGCGGACTTGTCCATAGAGAAAGCCTCTACCATCACCCAGCTGTCCGTTATATTCACCAAATTGATAGCCGTGGTAACGTAGTGCTAACAAGGGTTTGCGCCCCTGAAACTGGCCAAAAGCTGTGATGAAATCTTCGTCTTTAACTACTTGAGGGTCTAAACCCAAACGAGGTAGTAGTGCATCGTTACGCCAACGCAAGAGGTGTTGGGGAAATTCTGCTGCTGCCACCTCATCATAGTAGTCATCACCTAGAGATTCTAAGGCGCTTTCGTAGTTGAGGGAGAGAAGAGGATTGCTAGAATTTTTGTAGTTTGGAGTTTCAGCCAGAGTCATTACGAGCAAAGCTTAATTCATTCTTCCCTTAATACTACCTCTGGCTTCAACATCAGCATAGATACAAAAAGCGACCCATATCTAAAATATGGCAGCGCCACCATCAAAATCTAGAGTGCATAATGAATAAAGTTTTGCAATTAAAGAAAAAATTAACTCAATTAGCTATTTTAGACGCTACATTTGAGGTTTTTGGTTCAGAATCACACCAATATCAATTAAAACCTTGCTTGAGTAACAAAGATATTCAACTGTTTGAATCCAGATGCAATATTAGTTTACCAAGTGAATATAAAAACTTTCTGTTAGAAATTGGCAATGGTGGTGCGGGGCCAGGATACGGCTTATCTGGACTATCGGGAATTGAATATGAAGATGTCATCGCAGAAAAACTATACCAAGAGAAGTACGAAATTCTCTCTAAACCATTTCCTTTAACAGAAGCGTGGAATGATTTAGATTTGATTGTCAACAATAGAAATGATGCTTACTTTGACAATAAGTTTATCCAGGGGACTCTCACCATTACAACTTATGGTTGTGGAATTGATGCAATATTAGTCATTACCGGGGAGCAGTCAGGCAAAATCTGGATAGATGACCGTACTAATGATAATGGAATATATCCTGCTTCTTTGGATTTTTGTAGTTTTTTCCATGATACCGACCCTGATGACTCTCATCCAAATAGCGACCAGGGGCAGCCTTTAAGTTTTTATGATTGGTATGAAGACTGGCTTAACCGAAGTTTGCATCAAATCCGCCAGTCTTCGGAAACTTAAGCTTAATTAAATCAAACTGAGTTTTTTACTTTTTAATTAGTTGCGATACTGGTTGAGTAGTTCCTACTGGATTTGATGTTGGTGAAGTAATTCCTACTGAGTTTGATGTTGGTTGTGATGCCTGTGAAGATAGAATTTGTTTTACTTGCTGGTTATAAGTTTGCAAAATTGATTGAACCTGTTTTTGTTGATCTTGATTCAGATCCAAAGATTTTAACACTATTCTAATTCTCTGACGGGATTGCAACGCTGCCTTAAATTTAGTGGCTTGAGACGGGTTTAATAGAGTTTCAATATTCTTATCTCTTTGCTGGCGAGCAAGCTGGATTTGTAAGCGCTGTTGCTTTGTAATATTAAGTTTTTGGTGTGCTGTAGGACTATTCTGAGTTGTTAAACCTTTTGTAGTGTGGGAAGTTGGAACTGGTGCTGCCAAAACAACTCCGTGCAATATGGTAGTAAAAGCGAAGATAGTAGAAAATACAGATAAACGCTTTATAGAATTAATAGACATTTTGAAAAACTCCTCAATCATCTAAAAGAAATTCATCCATTGGCTCATTAGCCAGATGGTGAACAAATATTACTCTTGCATTTTCTTGTGGAGTTATTGTGTATTTATTATGGATTTACTATGAATTTATAGATATTGCAAGCTAATGTCTCAATGTTGTTAATTAGCTGTGTATAAATATAATACAGAGATACTGAATTTATTTAATAAGCTCGGTATCTCTACACTACTAGAAAATAGCTGTTTAAAATTTTGGTGCTTGCCAATTAGTATTTGTAAGACTTGTCATAATATGATCTTCCCATTGTCCATTAATTAACAAATAGTCTCTAGCGTATCCTTCAATGACAAATCCGAGTCTTTTTAAGACATTGCCACTGCGCCGATTATGAGGCATGTAATTAGCCATAACTCGGTGAAAATTTAACTCTTGGAATAAATATTGAGTTGCGGCTTTTAGCCCTTCTGTCATATATCCTTTACCTTGTTTACTTTCAGCAAGACTATATCCCACGTAGCAAAAATGAGCGGCTCCTCTTACAAAATTGCTAAAATTTACGGTTCCAATAACTACAGTAGGATTTTTTTTTGTAAAAATAAATAGCTTTAATGATTGCCCATTAATAAATTCGAGAAAACTATTCTCTATCTGATATTGCCAATATTCTTCAGTGAAAAAACCATCAGCCCATAGAGGGTAGAATGGGGTGAGATAAGTTTTGTTATAAATGAAGTATTTAAGAATTTGGGGTATATCTTCATGAATCGCCGCTCGTAATAATAGGCGATCGCTAGTAATTAGTGGCAGTTCTGATATCATAAATCGACGGGATCTCTTCCCAGCACATTCTCTAAATTTTATAAATTCTCTCATACCTACGGTTTAGCAGCAGCAGTGAGAACTGTTTTGCCCAATCCCCTTTAAAACAGACAGAGTGAGTATTTTTGCTGGTAATCTGCCATTCCACCAAAATCTTGATAAGCTGATGTCTAATATCTAGAGCGCAAGGATTGAGAGCCAATGGGTGATAAAGCACAGTACGGGGCATAACTTCGATAAAATCGCTTTGCCCAAACGCTGTACCGCAGGAAATTCAACCAAAAGACAGTTCAAGATTCAACCCAGTCTACAAGAAGGATAGTGATGTGGTGGGAATACGCTACGATTGGCAGGAATTAGAGATTCGGGCGATATACAATATGCCATTGCTAGAGCTTATTTATCAAGCTGCTAGCGTGCATCGCCAATATCATGACCCAACAAAAATACAAGTTTGTAAGCTTATATCTATTAAAACGGGAGGTTGTCCAGAAGATTGTAGCTACTGCGCCCAATCTTCGCGCTATAAAACAGAGGTAAAGGCGCAAGCACTTCTGGAAAAGGAAACCGTTGTTAACATCGCCCAGAAAGCTAAAGAAACTGGTGTTAGTCGCATCTGCATGGGTGCTGCTTGGCGCGAAGTCCGGGATAACTCACAATTTGAGGAAGTCCTGGAAATGGTCAAGGATGTAACCGCAATGGGTTTAGAAGTGTGCTGCACTCTGGGTATGTTGACGGCGAATCAGGCCAGAAAATTAGAAGAAGCGGGACTTTACGCCTACAACCATAACTTAGATACCTCGCAGGAATATTACAACACAATTATTACCACGAGAACTTATAGCGATCGCTTGAATACAATTGAGAATGTCCGTCAGACAAATGTTACTGTATGTTCTGGCGGTATCCTGGGTTTAGGCGAAACTGTCGATGACCGAGTTGGGATGTTACAAACTCTGGCAAATTTACATCCGCATCCAGAGTCAGTGCCAATTAATATTCTTTCACAAGTACCGGGCACACCCTTAGAAAATCAACCTGATGTCCCCATTTGGGATATTGTGCGAATGATTGCCACAGCCAGAATTTTAATGCCAGGTTCCGATGTGCGTCTGAGTGCTGGTAGGGCTAGACTTTCTCAAGTTGAACAAGCTTTCTGCTTTATGGCAGGAGCCAATTCTATCTTTTCTAGCGACGACAACAAAATGTTGACGGTGACAACTCCCTGTCCAGATTACGATACTGACCGAGAAATGCTCAATTTACTTGGTTTGGGGATGCGTCCACCTTCCCAAAGACAGGAGAAGGTAGCAAGTCCAGCAGTTGTAGGATAAATATCTTCTTGTGGGATGGGTGTCTCACCCGTCCCTAACTAAGGGCAGGCAAGATGCCAGCCCCACAAGAGTTTTAGTTAAATTATCTTCGCAGTCCGCAGACCGAACAACAGACCGACAGATAAACCGAAGAACAAAGCTAAAAAGCCGATGTAAGCTGCAATTGCAAACATTTATTTTTCTCCACAATACTTCCTAAATATATTGAATCATTAGTTATTAGTCATTTGTCATTTGTCATTTGTCATTGGGGCATGGTTATTCTTGTCTGCCTCATCTCCCCCACTCCCAGATTGCGATAGAATACAGCCCACGGGCGCTTGTTTGGGGTTGAGCAATGACTTCTTTAATTAATGTAAATTTACCAGAGCAGTCTTATGAGATTGCGATCGCACCTTCGAGTTTAGATCAACTGGGTCAACAGATGGCTAATCTGAAACTAGGCAAGAAAGTACTGCTAGTTTCTAATCCAACGATTTTTAAGCATTATGGGGAAAGAGCAATTACATCCCTGACATCTGCGGGATTTGAAGTCGCTAGCTGCACCCTACCGCCTGGTGAACGCTACAAAACCCTTAATTCTATCCAAAAACTCTATGATGTCGCCTTAGAAAACCGCCTAGAACGTTCTGCGACGATGGTGGCTTTGGGCGGAGGTGTGATTGGCGATATGACTGGCTTTGCCGCCGCAACTTGGCTGCGCGGTATTAATGTTGTCCAAGTGCCTACAACTCTTTTGGCGATGGTAGATTCGGCAATTGGTGGCAAAACTGGCGTAAATCATCCCCACGGTAAAAACTTGATTGGGGCATTCCATCAGCCGCGTTTGGTTTTGATTGACCCAGATGTTTTAAAAACTCTTCCGATGCGCGAGTTTCGGGCAGGGATGGCAGAAGTTATTAAGTACGGTGTAATTTGGGATGCTGAATTGTTTGCCCAGCTGGAAGCAAGTAAACGGCTCGACCAACTCCGCTATGTAAAACCTGAGCTAATAAGCAGCATATTAACGCGCTCTTGTCAAGCTAAAGCTGACGTTGTTAGCAAAGATGAGAAAGAAGGCGGATTACGCGCAATTCTCAACTATGGGCATACCATCGGCCATGCAGTGGAAAGCTTGACTGGTTATCGTTTAGTGAATCACGGTGAAGCAGTGGCTATTGGTATGGTAGCAGCCGGTCAAATTGCTGTGGAATTGGGAATGTGGCAAAAGGAAGACACAGAACGTCAAAATGCTTTAATTCAAAAAACAGGTTTACCGACTCAGTTACCATCTGGGTTGGATATTGAAGGAATTATAGAGGCGTTGCAACTAGATAAAAAAGTTAAAGCAGGAAAAGTGCGGTTTGTTTTACCAACGCAGATTGGTGTAGTTACAGTTACCGATGAAGTGCCATCTGATATTATTCGGCAAGTTTTGCGGGGAATGTGAACAGTTTGCAGAAGAATTCAGGAGTCAGAATAAAAATTAGTTACTCTATCCTTCAATTACGAATTACGAATTACGAATTAATGAGCCATGATACTCCAAGCCAAGAATCAATTAACTTTGCAAGAGTTCCTAAATCTTCCACCCGGCGAGGGAGATATCACCTATGAATTTGTTGATGGTCATGCAAGTCCTAAAATGTCACCAAAAAAATTTCACTCTAAACTTACCCGTGCCCTCCTCAATTTGATTGAGCAATGCTGTCAAGGTAAAGGAGAAGTTTGTCCAGAATTAGCTATCGCCTTAACCCGTCGAGGGCAAGATTGGATGCCAATACCGGATATTTTGTATATTTCCAATGAACGTTTACCCCCGGATTGGGAACAAGAAGGAGTATGTTCTGTTCCTCCCGATTTGGTAATTGAAATTATTTCACCCGGACAAACCTTTGGACAAATGGCAGCTAAAGCCAAAGACTATTTGGATGCTAAGGTGCTGCGAGTGTGGGTGGTAGATAGTAAAGCCAGAAGTATTACTGTTTTTTATCCAGATGCAGCACCACAAACTTATATGGGAGACGAATTACTTACAGATTCCCTATTTGAGGGACTCGAATTTACTGTTGAGCAGGTGTTTCAAAAGGCGAAAATACCATTAAATGTTGAATAGCACACTTTTTGCGTCTAGCACAATTTGACGCATATCATTTTTATTACCTGCTTGATATTGAGAAATGAATTCATCAATATCTATAATGTTTCTTCCCATACTTTCATGTGTACATAAGCTTAGACAGTCGTAGCCATTGTTAGAGATTATTTCCTCAACAAATCCAGTCATGACCACAAGGTATGTAAGCTGCTCAGGTTGACTACCGTAAAAATCAGACTGGATAAATTTCACAAGTTTTAATTCTCCTAGAGTTACTTTTACCTCCTCCATAACTTCTCGTCTTGCAGTTTCCTCACAAGTAAATTCGCCTATCTGCACATGTCCCCCAGGGAGGTCAATACCACGGTCAAGGAGAGCGCATACAATTAAACCATCCTTGGTAAAAGGTACGACTAGAACACTCGTTATCTTTTCAAAGGCAGGCAAAAATGAACTGCCAATATCTACAAAATTGACTTTTTGGCCTGTTTGGATGACAGTCTTTCTGCAATCCTTCTCACTCATTGGCTTCATTTCTGCTATTTAATATAGTTATAAGACTCCTATTTTATTTTTCAAACTGCGATTCTTTCTGCGGTTGCTGCTGGCTATTTGTTGGTTGCAATTTATTAAATAAAGCTGGTGGCGTAGCTTTACGGAATGCACCGCAATAGTGCATAGTCATAACTGCTTTAAAAGCCCAATGGTCTTTTGGCACATCACTAAAGGGATTCGGCAAAGTTTCTGCTTGATTTTGGATACAAGCATTCAAAACTTGATTCGATTTTGCTGGTGTGTCGGTAGTAGGTTCTTGAGATTTAACAGGAGTAACAAAGCTAGTAGTAGCTATAGGAATCATATTTGATTTCTGAAAAAATCTTGATAGTCTTGTAATGGACTGTCTAGGCTAAAATGTTGCAAAAAAATTGTAGGTTGGGGAGCCACTGCGTTGCGCGGGTTCCCCGCGTTGTAGCAAGTGGGGTTGGAGGCTTTGCGTAACCCAACATCCTGATATATGTTGGGTTGCGCTCCGCTCCACCCAACCTACGTCTAATGCACTATTTTGTGTAGACAGTCCACTACGTGCATTTCAAAAATCAAATACTAGTCCTATAGCACTACGACTGTTATCAAAAGTTTGCAGTTCATAACTTTAGTTTTCTAGGGATGAAAGTCTCCCAGATGTTAGTTCCTGGGCTGTTGCCCAGAAACTAGAATAACCTAAGCGTTAGAAAACATGGTAAGCATTACTAATAGAACAACTAATCCACTGATCCAAAGAGCTAACGAACCCCAACTAACTGAATCTTGTTGTACTCTTTGCCAGAAATTGTTAACTAAGTTATTTCGAATTGCCATTTTATAACCTCCAATTTTTATTAAACTTGCACTTACTCAAGGTATGAAGCCTGTATTGAGCAAAGAAAAGTTCATCTTTAGGAATATCAGCCTTGATTTGCTAATTCCCAAAGACTAATCAACAGAGATTTAAATTAATCCGTTTAGGGATGTTTACGATAAAGCGTGTGTCTTAACGCATTACCGATCTAATAAACAAAAATTTACAAAAAGATATTTGTTGATGCTTAACTTTATTTTCCCATACGTAACTGTTTACACTTAGAAATTTGGCAATTTTGAGAGAATTCTTAACGTTGCCTTAACCATGTGTAAAAACTAGTATTTTTTTAACCAAAAACTACTTAAATACTGATTATGTTTCACTTTCACTCGTGATTTATCTAGACTTTAAAATAGATACAACTAATAGTGAAATGGTAAGTAAATAATGGTGCAACAAATAAGACATAATGAACCGCAATATATATGTATTATTCCAGTTGAGAAAATTACAGCTAATCAAGACGAAGAAATTATGACCTTTGGTATATCAGCCGAGGATGCCAAAAAACAAGGTGAGGAATTATTAACATCTACCTATAGTTGTAATAAATCACAAGTTTTGGAATTGATCCAGCAAGCACGAATTGAACCAATAGCTCAGTGGTGTGCCCCTAAAGAACGCTAAAAGTACTTATGACGGTCTTGGCAACAGCAACTATTAGCACCCAAAATGGTATGCAAATATTTGCCTTACCTGCATGAAGGAGCAATGAATCTATGACCGATGCCAAGCAAACGTCTCCGCGCCGCCGTCGCTCTTGGGCAGAGCCATATAAAATTAAGGTAGTTGAGCCATTAAAAATCACTACTCGCGCTGAACGCGAACAAGCGATCGCACAAGCGGGTTACAATACTTTTCTACTACGTTCTGAAGATGTCTATATTGATTTGCTCACTGATAGCGGCACTTCAGCCATGAGCGATTATCAGTGGGCAGGGATGATGCTGGGTGATGAAGCTTATGCCGGCAGCAAAAATTTTTACAATTTAGAAGCAAGTATCCAAAAGTATTACGGCTATCGCCATATTGTACCCACTCATCAAGGGCGTGGTGCGGAAAACATTCTTTCTCAAATACTGATTAAACCAGGTGACTACGTACCTGGCAATATGTATTTCACCACAACCAGGCTGCATCAGGAGTTAGCTGGTGGCACTTTTGTAGATGTGATTATTGACGAAGCCCACGATGCCCAATCACTGCATCCATTCAAGGGTAATGTAGACTTACAAAAGCTTACAGACCTAATTGAGCGAGTTGGAGCAGAACGTATTCCCTATATCAGCGTCGCCGGAACCGTGAATATGGCTGGCGGACAGCCAATTTCTATGGCTAACCTGCGGGGGGTACATCAGTTAGCCCAAACTTACGGTATCCGGATTATTCTTGATGCCACCCGCGCTGTGGAAAACGCTCACTTTATCCAGCAGAGGGAAGATGGTTATTCTAATAAGGCGATCGCTACCATCTTACGCGAATTTTGCTCCTATACCGACGGTTGCACCATGAGCGGCAAGAAAGATGCATTAGTTAACATTGGCGGTTGGCTGGCTCTCAATGACTATAATCTTTACGAAGAAGCACGTAACCTAATCGTAATTTATGAAGGTTTACATACTTACGGTGGTATGGCTGGCCGGGATATGGAAGCTATGGCACGGGGTATAGAAGAATCAGTTCAAGACGATCATATTCGTGCCCGTATCGGTCAGGTTGAATACCTCGGACAAAAGCTTTTAGATTGGGATATTCCAATTGTTGTGCCGATTGGCGGTCATGCCATTTATTTAGATGCCAAACGCTTTTTACCACAAATCCCCCAAGACCAATTTCCGGCACAACGTCTAGCAGCAGAACTATATCTAGAGGAAGGCATTCGGGCAATGGAACGGGGCATCGTTTCCGCAGGGCGCAATAAAGAAACAGGCGATAATTATTATCCAGAGTTAGAACTAGTCCGTTTGACTATTCCACGCCGTGTTTACACCCAGGCTCACATGGATCTGACTGCTGAAGCAGTTGAAGAAGTTTATCATAATCGCGATCGCCTACGCGGACTCAAAATGATTTATGAGCCGAAGTATCTCCGCTTCTTTCAAGCAAGATTTGAATTGCAGTAATAGGAGAATTGGGCTGAAGAGGCAGGGGTGCAGAGGAGAGGAATTTTCCCCTTGCTCCCTGCTCCCCTGCTCCTTATGCGGCATAAAAAACCAACGTCCGCAACTCGATACTCTCACGTGGTGGGGCATCTGGCTGGCTTGTTGGATCGTCGAATGCGGTGTGGGCGGCGAACCGCGCCAAACCTTCTTCCTCTGAGTCAAAACACTTGATAAGTAGCGCTTCGTCCCGTTGCATTTGTGGAAAGTAGAACCACCGATGTTTTGGATTGTACGTGACTGCGTAGGTTTCGCCAACGCGATCGCGATATACAAGATCGGTAGCCACGAGATCATTCGGTGCGATACTTTGGGCATCACACACCGCTAATGGAGACTCTTGAACTGGTCCTGCGATTGATCGCCAGAGGTTAACTACACTAAATCTGTGCCGCAGAAGCTCATCAGGATGTTCAGTACCGATTGCTTCCAACACGGTACGGGCGCGACTATAACCAGACTTGGCGGTGAAGTCGTTGTGTACGCCCCTGACTGGTGTCTTTATGCCTTGTTCGCCCTGCTTCGCTCGTTCGGCATTACGCAGGTTGTGATCGAACACTATCACCCTTTGGGCACCTGTCAAATCCTTGAGAAATTCCTCGGCTTCAGGGTAGTAAACACGGCGCACCTCATCGCGATCGTAAAAGTCTTTAACAGTGCTGTGCTGTTCGACCAAGGCGAATCCCTGCTGATCTAAGGACACATTTTCTGCGATCGCCCGAGCATCGTAGATTGGGAGTGTATGTACCTCATACTTCCCACTTCGCTGTGGAATACCTGGTGGTGGTTCGTAAGTGTAGTTAACAGGTTTTTCTGCTGTCGGGGTGAGGTAATGGAGTTCTCCCTCAACGTGCGGTATATCTTTGAATAATTGACTGTTTAAGCTCATGGGTTAATCTCCCAGTGAATTCAACAATGTTTTAGTGATGGCGGATAGGGGACTGTAACCTATTAACTATTTTTGAGCAGAAGCAACGGGAGTGGGCGCACCAAGAATCTTGGCAAATCTTTCTAAATAGAAGCTTGTAGGATTTTCCACAGCCCGAATTGACTCGCGATCGCGCAGGGTATTCCACCATTTCTGCAAACGAGGGGTTTCTGTTGGTAAGGTGAAATTGCGGAAGTGTTCTAGGAGGGGTAAGCGTTCAAACCAAGGATAGAAGCTGATATCAACTAAACTCAATTGCTCCCCTAACCAGTAAGGGCCATTACCAGAAAGCTTACCTAGTCCTTCTTGCTCAATGTACAATAATGCTTCCAAAAACTCTCTTTGTCCTTGTCCCTGTTCTTGAGCATCTTTACCACGCAGGAATTTGTTAAAGGCGGGTACAAAGCGAGTGTTGGCATAATCGATCCAGATCCGAGCGATCGCTTTAGCTCCTGGATCGCGGGGTAATAAAGGTGGTTCTGGAAAGACTTCATCAAGATATTCGTTGATGATGGCAGACTCATAAATTTCGATATCCCCATGTTTGATCGCAGGGACTTTGCCGTAGCGCGAAATCTGTGTATAGCCATCTGGTTTGTTTTGTAAGTCAATTTCAGTGCTGCTAAAGTCAATTCCTTTTTCTAGTAAAACCACACGGGTTCTTTGAGAAAAGGTGGAGGCTTTGGCAAAGTAAAGTTGTATGTTGCTCATAAAATACTTTCCTTGTAAATGCGTAGACGCGCAGTACTACTAAATACCAACTATTGGGGACGCAAGAGTGCAATCGCATACTGAATATTATACTACGGTTTGTCGGTCGAATTAAAGTACAAATTTCTGGGATTATCCACAGTCTTTACAAAAATACAAGTACTAACAATTGGAGACGACTTGGCAAAAGTGACCAAAGCCAAGTATCGATATTATTGATAACCACTGCTAAAGTTGATACAGCACACAACTATGATGTTATAAGTGCAAAATTTAAATCTGTAGAAACTGCAATCACAATTAGGTCAGTAAATCAGGATTTTCAAGTCAATATTATGGAGCCAATTCAGCCACAACAGCGCCGCGTCGCCGATCAAGTGTTTCAGCAATCCCTCGATCAGTTGGAGGATATCTTACAAGAAATTTCAACTGAGGAAGAAGAAATTCCACAACTCCCGCAACTGCATACTACTAATCTCAGTGAAGTCGAAGTCGATCAAGATTTGATCGCTATTGATTTAGCGGCCCTTGAGGACGCAGTTGCTGATATTGAACAATATCTTGAAGAAAAGACAAAAACTCAAGAAAAGTTATGAGTTTTAATTCCTGTACAGAGGCGATTAATCGCGTCTCTGACTCATTTGCCGCCGAGCTTCGTACAACATTAAAGCAGCTGCGATCGCTACATTCAAAGATTCTACCCCAGGACTCAAAGGAATTCTGACTTGTTGATCTGCGATCGCTGCTAAATCTGCCGACAATCCAGCCCCCTCATTTCCCAATAAAATCAGACTGGGTTTGCGCCAGTCCACATCCCAATAAGTTAAAGTCGCACTGGGTAAGGTTGCCACTACCTGCATTCCTGCTTGCTGACTTTGTTGAACTGTTGCTTTTAAATCTTCGGTTACGGACATTGCTAGGCGAAACCATTGCCCTGCGGAAGCCCGGAGAACTTTTGGGCTGTCTAAATCTACACTATCTTCACTTACCCACAAACCTGATGCTCCCACCGCCGCCGCAGTGCGAATCATCGTACCCAGGTTTCCTGGATCTTGTACTGTTTCTAAAGCTAAAACTAAACCAGTCAATGGTAGTTGAGTTTGGCTATCCCTTCGTTTTGCCGTTGCTACCACACCATCCGGTTGGACTGTAGTAGCGATCGCATTTAATACTTCTTCGCTGACAATCTCGGCGCGATCGCTTTTACTACAAGCCTCTTCCCAGAGTGATGAGTGCGCTGCTTGCCAATCTGGAGTACAACACACTGTTTCTAGTGGGTAATTTACCGCACAAGCCTCTTCCAACAGGTGCGTCCCTTCCAGTAAAAATAACTGCTGCTTGTGCCGCTCCTTGGTGGAGTGGAGTTTGCGAATTTGCTTAACTAAGGAATTTTGTAAACTGGTCAACATTTTTTAGTAGTGAGTGCTGAGTAGTGAGTGCTGAGTTTTTCCTTCTCAGCACTCACTACTCGGCACTCAGCACTGGTTATGCGGAACCCGGGACTTGAACCCGGAAGCCTTGCGGCACTAGAACCTGAATCTAGCGCGTCTGCCAATTCCGCCAGTTCCGCTGGCACTTGTCTTTATCGACAATTTCCTATTATTGCGTTATGTTTTACCTTTGTCAAGTGAGAACTTAATGCCTCCTTTAAGAGGCTCAGACTGGAAACGAATTTTTCAGGGGATTAGGTCGAATCAAAATATTAACTGAACAGTAGAGCATTGATTTTTAGAGAATACTTAAGTCATTTTACTGAGTATTTATTTTTGCTTAAAACTACTACTTATTCATTCTTTTTTATTAAATTTTTTAAAAGCTCAAAATAATTGCTATTGCTTGCTTTGAGCCATTATTTTTCACCAAAAAACAATTTTTTTATGCAATATGCTGTTCTAAAATGTGGACAATTTGAATCTTTACTGTAGAATCAAAACCAACTTCAAACATATAAAATACGTATTACTTTTGGAGGTAGGCTTATCAATCCTTCTACCAGCTTACCAGATGCCAAAATTGCTCCAGAAGCAGACTCCTCAGTCTTGCAAATTTGGGGTGGGCATCCTTTGCGAGGTCATGTGAAAATTAGCGGGGCAAAAAATGCAGCACTGGTAATCATGGCTGGAGCCTTGCTGTGTCCGGGCGATTGTCGTATCCGCAATGTCCCCTTATTGGCGGACGTAGACCGGATGGGTCAGGTGTTATCAGCTTTGGGTGTAAGCTTAACGCGGCAAGGCGATATTTTAGATATCAACGCCAGCGAAATTAAAACATCAAAAGCTCCCTACGAACTAGTTACCCAGCTAAGAGCAAGTTTTTTTGCCATTGGTGCCATTCTTGCAAGATTGGGAGTAGCACAGATGCCTTTACCAGGCGGTTGTGCTATTGGGGCAAGACCAGTTGACTTGCATGTGCGAGGACTGCAAGCAATGGGGGCTGAGGTGCAGATTGAGCATGGCATTTGTAATGCCTACGTCCCTGGCAGCAGCCGGAGATTAAAAGGTGCGAAGATTTACTTAGATATCGCCAGCGTTGGAGCGACGGAAAACTTGATGATGGCGGCTACCCTGGCAGAGGGCGAAACCATCATCGAAAATGCTGCCAGAGAACCGGAAGTAGTTGATTTAGCTAACTTCTGTAACGCGATGGGAGCCAAGATTAAGGGGGCGGGTACTAGCAGGATTATTGTTGAAGGAGTGCCCAAATTGCATTCTGTTGACTACAGTATCATTCCCGATCGCATTGAGGCCGGAACGTTTTTGCTGGCAGCAGCAATTACCCGTTCCGAACTTCTTCTCTCGCCAGTGGCTCCAGAACATCTCATACCAGTGATTGCCAAGCTGCGGGATATTGGGGTGACGATAATTGAGGACAAGCCTGAACACTTACGCATTCTGCCGGCAGAAACTCTCAAGGCAACGGATATTGAAACTCAATACCATCCGGGTTTCCCTACAGATATGCAAGCGCCGTTCATGTCTTTGCTGACATTGGCCGAAGGCGACAGCGTGATTAACGAATCCGTCTTTGAAAATCGCTTGCGTCATGCCTCAGAGTTGAATCGCTTGGGGGCAGACATTCGTGTTAAAGGCAACGCTGCTTTCGTTCGGGGAGTGCCAAAATTGTCTGGCGCACCAGTATTAGGCACAGACCTACGAGCATCAGCAGCGTTAGTCATCGCAGGACTGGCAGCAGAAGGAAAAACGACCATTCAAGGATTACAGCACCTTGATCGCGGCTATGATCGGCTCGATATGAAGTTGCAGCAATTGGGAGCTAAAATCCTTCGTGTGGGCGAAACATCAGCAGATGCCGAAATCGCTCCCAGCATCAGTAGCCTTTCAAGTTGAAATTGATAGGTTGAATAAGAGGAATTGCCGCAGGGGGCGGGGGACAAAGGGAAAGACTTGTTGCAAGTTCTCCCCATGCTCCCTCCCCCCTGCCTCTTCGTTGAGACTGAGGGAGACAAGCAAGCTAAAATTTTCTCCCCCCTGCTTTCCCTGCCCACCCTGGTTAACAAATTTCGCGGAATTCCCCATCCGTCTTACGGTGGGCATAGATTGCGAGTGAGGTGACGATTCTACCCCTGAACAAATTGATATGAGGAGATATCAACCGTCATGGAGTGGATGAGGAAAAGAACTCTCTTCCATTAGAATAGAGATATCTTGACCATCAATGCCATAAGCGAAAACCAAGCTAATAGGTATATGTTGCAAGGAAAAGTATGGGTCTTGGGAACCAGGACTCCTGCCCTTGGAGGGAATGTAAGACCAATAGAACTACGCAGTTTTGGAGGCAGTTCCCGTTGAATTGGGAAGCCCCATCCGCATAAGCGGTGGGGTAGTTCACATCGTTATACTAACTGTAGGTGACTGGTTTAAATGAACAGCCAGATTCCATAGTTGTGTTTTTATAGCTTGCTGTACTATGTCTTTCTTCAAAACCCCTCTGATTGGTTTAAAAGCTGACTCATTTCGTCATCCATTAGACCTGGAAGCTACTAAAACGCTCAAGCAAATACCAGGCATAGATATGTTGGTGCGAAATTGGCTTGGGCCAATGGCAGAGCAGGTTTTCTATGTAGAAAATATTGCTTCCAGCATTCTGGTGGGTGAAAAACAACTACCTGATTTATACAAGCTGTTGTTAGATGCTTGTGAAATTCTGGATATCGAGCCTCCCCAGTTATACGTCCGGCAACATCCGGCTCCCAACGCCTATACTTTTGCTGTGCGCGGTAAGCAGCCCTTTGTGGTGATACATACATCCCTAATTGATATCCTCACACCAGAGGAAATACAGGCAGTAATTGCCCACGAGTTGGGGCATCTCAAGTGTGACCATAGCGTTTACTTGACCCCAGTAAATTTACTAATATTAGCTGCGGCAATTGTGCCCAATGTCGGAACCTTTGTTGCTCAAGCGATACAGGCACAACTTTTAGAATGGGTACGCTGTGCTGAGTTTACCTGCGATCGCGCCGCGTTACTAGCAACCCAAGATCCCAAAGTTGTCATGTCAGTGTTAATGAAGCTGGCGGGTGGTTCCCCAATTTTAGCGCCACAACTGAATCTCGATGCTTTTGTTGCCCAAGCCCGCGCTTATGATGACATTAGCAAGACCGAATTAGGCGAAATGGTCAAAACCGCCCGCACAGCCCAATTAACCCATCCAGTGCCAGTGTTGCGGGCGCGAGAAATTGACCGTTGGGCAAGCAGCACAGAATACCAATCTTTAATTCAAAGTCATGGATTGAAATCTACAAGTAATGAAGTTGCATCCAAAGGCGGCTGGCGAAACTGGTAGAGTTACTAATGCGATCGCACTGTCAGTTCCTTTAAAAGAACTCAGTTACTAAAAAAATCGTTTAATCAGACAATCGGATTAAAAACATCCTATTGGTTAACCCACAGCCGCTACCATGACAGTTGTATCCAACGACCATCGCTTTCAACCCATAAATCTATTTGAGTACGAAAAGCTAGCAAAAGAGCATCTGTCTCAAATGACCCTTGATTACTATAGCAGTGGTGCTTGGGACGAAATCACATTACGAGATAATTGTGCTGCCTTTGAGCGAGTCAAGTTAAGACCTCGGATATTAGTCGATGTTAGCGATCGCAATTTAACTACCTCTATTTTAGGACAACCCCTGAAACTACCTTTGTTAATTGCGCCAATGGCTTTTCAATGTCTAGCCCATCCAGATGGAGAAGTGGCCACAGCTCTAGCTGCCGCATCAGCTGGTGTGGGGATGGTATTAAGTACAATGGCCACCAAGAGCATTGAAGAAGTAGCGACTGCATCTGATAAATTTCCAGATTCTCTGCGATGGTTCCAGCTTTATATCCATAAAGACCGGGGATTAACTCGTGCTTTAGTAGAAAAAGCTTATAAAGCAGGCTATAAAGCACTTTGTCTGACTGTAGATGCACCTGTTCTCGGACAACGCGAAAGAGATAAACGTAACGAGTTCGCCTTACCCACAGACTTACATCTGGCTAATCTGGCCACCATCTCAGGACTAGATATTTCCCACGAAAAAGGTGAATCTGGATTATTTACCTATTTTGCCCAACAGCTAAATCCAGCAGTAACTTGGGACGATTTGGCATGGTTGCAATCCTTATCTCCATTACCTTTAGTCATCAAAGGAGTTTTACGGGGAGATGATGCTGTGCGGGCTGTAGAATATGGGGCAAAAGCAATTGTTGTTTCCAATCATGGTGGCAGACAACTCGATGGTGCGATCGCTTCAATAGAAGCCCTAGTTGAAATAGTAGCAGCAGTGGATGGTAGAGTAGAAGTGCTGCTGGATGGAGGCATTCGTAGGGGCACAGACATTCTCAAAGCTCTGGCATTAGGAGCAAAAGCGGTACTGATTGGACGACCTATTTTGTGGGGACTAGCAGTCGCAGGACAAGTTGGTGTATCTCATGTTATCTCACTGCTACAAGATGAGCTAAATGTGGGGATGGCACTTAGTGGCTGTGCAAACCTAGAGGATATTAACCCTAGTTTATTGACCTTGCCACGCTTTTAAGCCTTAGATAATAGTTTAGACATCATTATTCCAGAAAAACTTTGATAATTAATTTTCAAACCTGTTACAAAATCGCTCATATATAGTACAATAGTTAAGTTGGATATAAGGGCGGGTGGCGAAATTGGTAGACGCACCACACTCAAAATGTGGCGACCTTGCGGTCATAGGAGTTCGATTCTCCTCCTGCCCACTACTAAATAAGTAAATAGAATAGAGAGGTTGAAAACTCATGCGCCTGAAAAGATGGGAATCTCCCCGTAAAGAAGGTAGGAATGACAAAGGTAGAGGCGGCTCTGCGAGGAAGCGGCAACTCAAAAAGCAACGCCAAATGTTACGTCAAAAACTCAAAGAAGCTAACAAGCCAGACAATAACAAAAATAATCGAACAGGGGAAGATAAACTTATCTTCCCCTTATTTTTTGGGCTTTTATCTCTTCAGCACATAATTACGTATCAAAATCGGCATCTGGTATTTCGTTTTTCTATGTAAACTAATTACGTAAAAAATACTACCTAGTAATAAAGTTTCTACTAGGAATTTATCGTAATTGTAATGCTTGCATGAACCAATCAAAAATTAATTATGAAGAAAGTATGAATTTTGTCAAGCAGCATCTAAAACCCCTATCTTAAAACAGTAAGCTAGGACACAATACCAAATACTTATAATATTACCGATTAAGCTAAAAGCATACTAAAAAAGCAATTGCACCTCCATGTGTTAACTTCCAACGATGACACAAGCCTATAAAAAGTCAGGAGTCATCCAATCCGAATTATTCAATATTCGGAATGGTCTAAGCAATCTATGGATTTTTTTCTTGGACATAGGAGTTATTGATGGTGGCAAGAGTGCTTCTACCTACTAAAAAAGTGCTTGATTTCCCTATTACTGCTTTACGTTTTGACGAGCAGATACAAACAATACTGAAGTGGGCGGGTAAGCGTGAGAGTAAAACTGTATACGTAGCTAATGTACACATGCTCATTGAAGCTCATTGGCATCCACAGTTTGCTACAGTATTACGAAATGCAGATATAGTTACTCCTGATGGTATGCCTCTTGTATGGATGATGCGAAAAATGGGGGCTATTTACCAAGACCGTGTGGCAGGGATGGATATTTTTTTGGCATTGTGTCAGCGAACTCAAACACAAAATCTCAGTATTTTCTTTTTAGGTTCCCAAACAGAAATTCTTTCTAGGATGCGAAAAAGGTTAGAGCAGGAATTTCCCCAAATGAAGATTGCGGCGATGGAACCTCTACCCTTTCGTCCCCTGACTGAAACTGAAGACGAAGCCTTGGTTCGAAAGATTAATTCTAGTGGTGCTAGCGCCGTCCTTGTATCTCTAGGATGTCCTAAGCAAGAAAATTGGATAGCTCAACATAAAGGTAAGATACAAGCTGTAATGATTGGACTGGGTGGAGTTTTCCCAGTTTATGCAGGAATTCACAAGCGGGCACCCCGCATAGTTAGAGACTTAGGACTTGAATGGCTGTATCGATGGATTCAAGAACCACGCCGACTTTGCGGCCGCTATGCTAAGACCATTCCACTATTTATATGGCTGGCTACCAAGCAACTACTATCATCAAGTCGGATTGCAGCAGTTTTTCTTCACGAGACTGGGGATTAAGGAAAAGGAAATAGGGCAAGATTGACTGGCGTGGGAAGAAATAATCTAGATGCTTCTGAAGGAATAGTTGGAACGATATTGGCGACATCAAGGAAATGTCGGGCATGAAACAGTTAAAAATTCTCCTTTGTGCGTATGCTTGTGAACCAGGAAAGGGTTCTAGCTAAATATGCTCCTGAAGCTAATTATCAGCAGTTGATGGCAATTTACAAACAAGTCATTAACAAGAAGAAATAGTGTCTCACTTGTAAGCAGGAACAGATGATAAACCGTTCATAATCAAATGAAGCAGATTTTAGATGCAAAAGGAATCGCGATCGCAATTCCTTTGCTCTTAAAGTGAGTTCGACGATACAGCCAAGTATCGATTCAAGGGTTCACCCCAAAGCCATGAAAAAGTCTAAGTGTAAGGATTTCGACCAATCAATGTCCTGCCGTAAAAATCCATTATCTGAAATAAACCATTAAAGTACTTGACACAAACCTAGGATTAACTGCTATATTAACTAGAGTAAAGTCGTTGGGGCGTAGCCAAGTGGTAAGGCAGCGGGTTTTGGTCCCGCCATCCCTAGGTTCGAATCCTAGCGCCCCAGTATATCTAAAGACAGGTTGTTACACCTGTCTTTTAGAGTTGTTATTCAATTAGCAAAAAATTCAACTCAATTTATCTGATTCTGTAGAGCTTACTTATCAGGCGATTTTAGAGCTTGGTCTAGAGTTTGCCGAGCCTGTTCTGCTTTAGATCGTGCTTCTTGATAACGTACATTAGCTTGGGCAAAATTTTTCAGGACTTTAAAACCTTCCTTGAGTCGAGTAATTTCCTCTTCAGTCACCGAATCGTCAGTGAAAAGAACATCAACCGCTTTGCGAATTTCTAACGCTTCAGCTCGTGACTCCTGAACTTTCAGCTTGAGTGTGGCCAGGTTACTTAAAACCTGGACAGCTTGTGTAATAGTATCCTCACCGCTAGCAGTGTCAATAGTTGACTCTTTAACCTCAATTAATTGTTGAGGGCCAAATCCTTCTTCCAGTTCCGTGGGTAGCTTACCTGCATCCATCAGTTCCATCAGCTGATCCATTGCTTTATCACGGGCTTTGGCTGAATCTTTTCCAGAAACAGTAAGGATAATTTCTGGACTTTGAGCGAGAGTATATTGAACCATATTTGAGCAGAAAATTTGCTGATTAACCAAGCTGAGGGAAATAATTATAACATGTTGTGTGTCAGGTCTTTTGTTGGTTTATCTATTTCACTGCTGGGTTGCTAAATTGACGTAATTTCCATAATTTCATTCTTCATTCTTAACCCTGCTAAATCGCTCAAAATAAAACTTTATACTTAATAAAACGGGAATAAGTTTCAACAGGAGGGGAGAGCAATGGCTCCCAATCCCACCATCATGCAAGCTGTCGAAAAACTGGGCTACCGTGTCACCGTTGGTGATGTGGCAACCCAGGCAGGATTGAACGTCGCTGAAGCTAATCAAAGCTTGTTAGCCCTGGCATCTGACGCTGGAGGACATTTGCAGGTAGCGGATTCAGGTGATATAGTTTTCCTTTTTCCACAAAACTTTCGAGCAATTTTGCGTAATAAATACTTCCGGCTACGATTGCAGGAATGGTGGAAAAAAATCTGGAGTGTTCTGTTTTACCTGATTCGGATTTCTTTTGGAATTTTCTTAACTGTTTCCATCGCCCTGATAACTGTTACCATCTTCCTAATTATTACTGCTGCCAATTCCGATCGCGACGGCGACAATCGGGGAAGTAATTCCGGCGGTGGGGGTTTCTTTTATTTTCCAAATTTATTCTGGTATCTTAGCCCAAATTATGACACCTACTACCAGGAACGGCGACGTGAAACCAGAGAAGAAAGCAATCTGAATTTCTTTGAAGCTGTCTTTTCGTTTTTGTTTGGTGATGGGAATCCTAACGCCAACTTAGACGAACGTCGCTGGCAAGAAATTGCTACGGTGATTCGGAGCAATCGTGGCGCAGTGGTAGCAGAACAAATTGCCCCATACTTGGATGATATCGGCGAGGGATATACAAGAGAGTACGAAGATTACATGCTGCCCGTTCTGACGCGATTTAATGGGCAACCGGCGGTAAGTCCAGAAGGTCAAATTGTTTATTACTTCCCAGAGTTACAGGTGAGTGCGGTTAAAAAGCGCCGTCATTCAATATCATCTTACTTAGAGGAATTGCCTTGGCGTTTTAGTGCCGCAAGCTCAGGGCAAATTATGTTGAGTGCGGGGTTGGGGGCACTAAATTTTGTTGGTGCTTTAGTACTAGGAAGTTTGTTGAGAGATGGCACTGTTGCTGCCCAATTAGGTGGACTAGTAGCTTTTGTGCAAGGAATTTATTGGCTGCTATTGGCTTACGGAGCAGGTTTCTTAGGCATACCGTTATTGCGTTACTTCTGGATTCGGTGGCGTAATCGCAAAATAGGCGATCGCAATCGCGATCGCCTTTCCCGATCGAGGCTATTGGCAAGCCCTGATGCACCTTTGCAACAAAAAATCGATTATGCTCAACAATTTGCCCAAGAAAAAGTCATTAGCAAGGAAGATTTAGTGTACTCTAGCGAAACTGACTTACTTGACCAGGAAGTTGAGCGTTCTGCACAAATTGATGCTGAATGGCAACGGCGCTTGGAACGTGGGAGTGAGGAATAGGAAGCAGAGGGGCAGAGGGGCAGGGGAGCAGAGGGAGAAGAATTAATAATCAAGTCCCCAATGCCCAATGCCCAATGCCCAAATTACTTCGCCTGAATTGGTGTTAGGGCTACACCTTGATAATAATGTCCCAAAATTTGCAGGTGGTTTACTCCTTGCCGAGCCAGATTGTACGCCCCCCACTGACTCATACCTAAAGCATGACCGTAGCCAAGCCCTTGGAGTACAAAACTACCATCGGCTCCCTTAGTAACGGTAAAGCGGGTACTTTTTAGCTTGAGGGCTGTTCGCACTTGCTCGCCCTGTAGCACCTTCGTACCCCTATTCCCAACAATTTTCAAGACTTTAACACTGCGAAAAGGTGAGTATGTCTCTGGAATCATGGCCGTCACACTGCCCATCTCAGGAAATTTGGCGCTAATTTCATTGGGTGAGAAGGTTTTCACCCAATTACACTCGCGGATATTTTGATCGTAGTCTTGAACAGCACGCAGGTAGGGTAAGGTATTTCCCCAAACATCTTCTACATTTTCGGTGTGTCCCCCAGAACAAGCATGGAAGACTGAGAGAATAATCCGGTTTTTGTAAGTTAATACCTGCCCTAGTGTGGAATCCACTGCGGCGTAAGTAGCGGGGGCTTCACTGATGACACCTTTGTAAATTTGCCAACGATCTGGGGTATTCCCTAAATCGTAAACTGGATTATTCCGTTGTTTTTCACGTTCGTAGAGAGCGTAGGTGCGAGCTGCGATCGCTTGGGCTTTTAAAGCTTCTTGGGGCCAGCTAGCATCCATTTCGCCACCAAGAACGCTGTAGAGATATTCTTGGTCATCAACCCAATTAACAGCCGTTAAGCCTTTTTCTGTGGGGACAACCAGAGTTCTACCCCGATACCAGCGATCGCCAATATAAACAAATCCTTTACCCGTTGGCTCAATCCAAAATAAACCAGACTGCCACTTATCTAAAGCAACTCCGCCAGGAATGGCTTGGGCATAATATGCACTCATCGCTGGTAACTGTCCGAGAGTGCGTCCGGTACTATCCTTGACGATCCCAGTGGTAGAACTGCCCACTTTTACCTGATTAACGCCCCTCTCAATTGCCACGCGCAGAATTACAGACGCTTGGGCTGGGGCAACCAAAGCAATCCATAAGAGGACACTCACCCACCAATGACGTACTTTAATCTGGGAAAATAAAAAGCCTAAGTAAAGTTGGAATTTCATGCTGGCCATCTAATCACACTAGTATCTAATTGACGCTCTGGATTATCACGTCTACTACTTTAAGATGAGACACTTCTCCAACGCAGGAGGTTGCCACCTCCTACTCATTATGCATTTTGCTTTAGCTATCAGCTAGAAATCAGGAGAAGAAGCCGGAAGGTAGTGAGAGAATTCCTCTTTTCTATCTATTTCCAATACCCAATTTCCAATTCCCAATGCTTCTTCAGCCTACGATGCCAATACCTTTTGGGAATTACTCACTTCATTAGCGATAATTCCAATTAAATTCAACTGACTCAAAATTTCTGTAGCTTGAGTCAGTTCAGTTCGGGTTACTTTGCCCATGCGCTCTACCATCACAATAGCATTGCAAAAAGATGCCACAATCCTGGCATCAACCGTACCTAAAATAGGTGGAGCATCTATCAGTACTAAGTCGTAACTTTGCTCAAATAACTCTATTAGTTCTTTCATTCGTTGAGAACTGAGCAACTTCACCGTGTCTTCTGGTTCCGGTCCAGCAGTCAAAATATCAATGGAAGGATGAATAGGCTGGATATAATCTTGAAAATCAGTAGTTGTCTCATCAACTAATAACAAAGATAGTCCCCAATCATTAGATAGTCCCAAGATTTTATGCAAGCTAGGATTGTGCAAATTAGCATCAATAACTAATACCCGTCGGTGCATCCGGGTAGCGCTAGCTACAAGCCCTAATACCAAGGTTGTCTTCCCTTCCCCTGGTAGTGCTGAAGTAAACATCAGCGACTTGAAAGGTAAGGGATATTTTAATATTTGAATATTTTGGTAGATCATATCCAGGTTCTCATGGACAGGCAATCTAGTAGTAGCTTCTATTACAGAGTCATTTGATCTGCGCCGCCCCTTCCAAGGCAGTCCCAACCACCGTTTTTTCGCACTATGCGACGGCAATTTTGGCACTGATCCGAGTATACGTAGATTCGTCAGTTTCTTCAAATCTCCCGCACAATAAATAGCGTCATTAAACTTTTCTAAAATCAAGGCTGCTAAAATACCTAAAATCGGTCCAATCAGAGTTCCTCCAACCAAAAGGAATAATCTGTTATTCCCCATATAAGTCCCTAGAGCAGGTTCTGTTAAAACTTGCCAATTATATCCTTCCTGAGCAATTTTTAGCCCTAAAGACTGTTGTACTTGAAGGAGTTGTTCAAGGGTTTTATGACTAGTTTCTACCTTTGGCAGTAAACGATTGTACTCTGCTATTAAGCTTGGGTATTTGTTTAGTTCAGAACGGAGACGCTGTTCTGATTCAGCTAGATTTTTTTCATTGGCAGTTAGTCCTAAAACAGTTGTCTGCACCAAAATAAACTCATCTATTAGCGTTGGATCAACCCCTATTATTTGCCCTTTTGAAAGCGGTTCTCCTTTACTGCTATTAGTAATAGATTTTACCTCTTGTCGTAATAGTGACAATTGACTCTGGCGTTGTTGCTTTAGCTTTTGTACCGATGGATAATCATCTCTATACCGCAGTCGCTCTTTAGCTAATGCTAGTTCGGTCTTTTGAATTTCACCCAATAATGTTTGATAACGGCTTGACTGATTTAAACGAGAAGAAATTAGTTCATTCTGCTGCGATGAAGACGCTATTTGTTGCTCTAGGTTATCGTAACGGGCGTTTGCATCTTGAAGGTTGGCACGAGTCGTTTGTAGCTGATTTTGAATATCGGCTAGAGATTCTAACAAGATTTTACTTTGAACTTCGGGATCTAGTAATTTATGTTTTTTGCGAAATTGTTCCAAATTTTTATCAGCTTTACTTACCTCTTTTTTGATCTCCGGTAAGCGAGCATTTACAAAAGCTAGCCCATGATTCAGGCGTTCTTTTTGTTGTTCTTTATTGTAACTTTGATAAACTTTTTGTAAAGCTTGCAGTAATTTTTGTGCTTTAACTGGATCTTCATCATTGAAAGAAACTTTAAATACTTGACTAAAAACTTTATTAGCTCCTATACCTCCCTCTTCTGGAGTTACTTCTAGAGGTGCCTTTTTGTTCTGTTTTGTTTGACCATTGATATCCGCTAAGGTAATATCAGGATAATCAGAATGAACTAAATCTACGGCTTTCTGGAGAAGCTTAGAACTCAGCAGAAGTTTCATCTGAGTAGTGGAATCAACAACTTGATAATTAGAATTAGTAACCTGAGTATCTGCCACGACTGGAATATTATTTGACTGTGCCTCTTGAGATAAATTGGAATTCACCAATATCTGCATACTGCTCTGGTAAGTAGGTTTGGCAATGACAGCCAAGAGGCTAGCAGCAGACATAACTACACAGGAAACCCCCAAGATCAAAAAGCGTCGGCGAAGCAAAATAGTAGATAGTTGTCTGATGTCAACTGCGCCTTGTGCTGAAGTAGTAGTAATTTGTTGCTCTTGATTCAGACTAATCTTAGCCACTATCAAACTCCTCTAATATCGAAACAATATATTTATTTGGAAGATTTATGAGAAATCTGAAATGTTTTTTACACCTATAGCCGCAATAGCACACTTAATTATTCTTCCAACAATGACAAGCTCACTTGGCACAATATTATGCCAACTCGTGCTTTCATGTTCATCAATTCATCCATATAAATTCTTAATCAGTGTTGGAAGAATAAATTTTCAATAAATATTTTATTGAAAGGATAAAAATCTTGACCAAAAATTAATTATTTTGTCTAAGTATTGAAGTAGAAAATCATCTAATTTACAACAATACTATAGAAATTAAAGTTCTTTTGATAACTTGTAGTATAAAAAACATTGAGAAAAATATTTAACCCATACTCTTTGGAGATTTTTTCTCCACTTAGATAACCATAAATTGTTGGTTAACTAGTTGACTTACTTGTAAAATCAAACTGCTGTTTATTTGCTGGGCGTTATAATTTGGAGTATTAAACTCCAAAATAGAGCCTGGTTAATTTTAGATTGTAAATTAGAAGGATTCAATAGAAAATCTAAAACCTAAAATTAAATGCCTACCTTGCTTAACTCTACTTCTCGCCGTCTGGGTACTTCATGAATCATGAAATCATAAGCCATGTCAGTGCGGGGAAAAATAGCACGGGCTTCTTTAAGGAGATCCTTCAACTCCAAGGTATTGCCAGGAGCATAACGGGGGCTGAAATGACTCATAATCAGTCGATGTGCCCCAGCAGCTAAAGCTGTTTGCGCTGCCATTGTGGTTGTGGAATGCAAGCGCTGAAAAGCCATATCTGCATCTTGATGGGCAAAGGTTGCCTCGTGAATTAATACATCTGCATCATGAGCTAATTCCACTGCACCATCACAATAAATTGTGTCTGTGCAATAGGCAATTTTCCGGCCAATTTCTGTAGGACCGCATAATTGGGTGCCATCAATCACCCGGCCGTCATCAAGAGTAACAGTTTCACCGCGTTTGAGTTGACCGTAAATACGGCCAGAAGGAATTTCCAACGCTTTGGCTTTTTCTACATCAAAGCGTCCTGTCCGGTCTTTTTCGGCTACGCGGTAGCCGAAAGCTGTAATTCTGTGATGCAAATTACCGCAGCTAACGGTGAAGTCATCGTCTTCATAAATTACCCCTGGACGGATGGCGTGAACTTTAATTGGGTAAGAAAAGTGTGTGTAGGAGTAACGTGAGGCGGATTGAATATAATCATTTAATCCAGGTGGTCCATAAATATCAATTCTTTCCACATTGCCAGCCAAGCCGCAAGTAGCAAGAAGTCCCATCAAGCCAAAGATGTGGTCGCCGTGCATGTGGGTGATAAAAATTCGGGAGAGTTGACTGATTTTCAGTTCACTCCGCATAATTTGATGCTGGGTGCCTTCACCACAATCGAATAACCACAGTTCTGCCCTTTGGGGTAATCTCAGGGCGACACTGGAAACATTACGCGATCGTGTGGGTACACCGGAACTCGTCCCTAAGAATGTTATCTGCACAGTGCTTTAGCCTTCCTATTGCTCAATATTGCAGCTCTATTTTCTATAGTGACACGGTTATTGACTTATTTTTTGATAGCCTTAATCAGAAAAACCAAAAACCCGATAGCTATTGAATAAGCTAGCGGGTTTTGTTTGTTAAGTATTATCCCTGGCACCGAGCTATTTTTGCGTAGGGCGACCCCTAAACTATCGTTGCCGCAACAGCGTTTCACCTCTGAGTTCGGGAAGGGATCAGTGTGG
>NZ_JADEXT010000092.1:0-12358 GCF_015206985.1 Nostoc sp. LEGE 12447
ATAGATGAGGGGGAGAAAAGGGGTTGCCCTCGGCAACCCCTTTTCTCCCCCCTTAAAATGATTATCATTCTTGAGAAAACCTGTCTCTTGTTTTTCTTGGAATAATTTATTCTTTGGAAGTCCCTTACATCTATAAACTGGCACTCTGTAACTGGTATGGAGAGTATAGCAAAGCTGTTGAGTATGCAGAGAATGCCGAAAAATTTGTTGCGGGAGCGCGAGGAATTTTTATTAATCCTGTTTTCTATTTTCACCAAAGTATTGCCTTAGCAGAGGCTTATGTGGAAGCAGATACCGCAACTCAAGTCATTTATCTGCATAAACTAAATGCCAACTTAGAAAAATTCCAGCAATGGGCAATGCACTGCCCAACTAATTATCAACACAAGTTTCTGCTGATTCAAGCTGAAATTGCTCGGATTTCTAAACAAGATTATCAGGCAATGGAGCTGTACGATAAGGCGATCGCTTCTGCTGCCGAAAACGGTTATTTACAAAATGAAGCCTTAGCAAACGAACTCGCATTTCGATTTTACTGGGACAAGGATAGAAAAAACTTTGCCAAAGTTTATTTTAAAGAAGCCCGCTATCGCTATCTCAAGTGGGAAGCTACAGGTAAAGTCCGACAACTGGATGAACAATACTCCCAACTTTTTAGAGATCCAGTCGGGGAGGTAAATGGGCGTAGTACAGCTACAAAGCAGATTCGGGATATTTCTGGAGCTAAAACCCAAACTTTAGATTTAAGCACAGCAATTAAAGCATCGCAGGCACTCTCAAGCGAGATGGAGTTAAATCCTCTGCTGGAGAAAATGATGACGATCGCGATCGAGAATGCTGGTGCCCAAATGGGTTATCTACTTGTAAAACGGGATAACCAGTGGGTGATCGAAGCCGAAGGAAGCATTGATCGAGATCAAGTAACAGTGCGATCGTCTAGTCTGTTTCAAGTAAAGCATAAGCTACCAGTTTTGCTGATTAACTATGTTGAAAGAACAAAAGAAAATTTGGTTTTAGACGATGCTAGCCACGCAGAGCGTTTTGTAAGTGACAATTATATTGTTGCCAATCAACCTAAATCAATTTTGTGTTTGCCTTTCTCTCATCAGGGTAAGCTAACTGGAGTTCTTTACCTGGAAAATAACCTCACTACCGGAGTCTTTACCGCAGATCGATTAGAAGTACTGAACTTATTAACTTCGCAAGTTTCCATCTCTATAGAAAATGCTCGACTCTACACAAATTTGCACATATACTCCCAGGAGTTAGAAATTTCGGAAACACAAGCGCGTGAGAAAGCAAAGCAGCTAGAACACACGCTTGATGAATTGAAGCTTACCCAGTCTCAGATGGTGCAAAGCGAAAAAATGTCTAGCCTAGGGCAGTTGGTGGCAGGTGTTGCTCACGAAATTAATAACCCAGTCAGCTTTATCTACGGCAACCTGACTTACGTAAATAATTATGTCAAAGACTTGATGAGTTTAGTACAACTTTATCAGCAGCAAAACCAGAATTTACCACCTCAAGTTCAAAATGAAATAGATGCAATTGACTTAGATTTTTTGATGGAAGACTTACCGAAACTGTTAGCTTCCATGCAAGTGGGAACCGATCGCATTCGTCAAATTGTATTATCTTTACGAAACTTTTCCCGCCTAGACGAAGCTGATGTTAAAGCCGTTAATATCCATGAGGGCATTGATAGTACTCTAATGATTTTGCAAAATCGGCTCAAACCCCAGCCAGATTCTCCCGGAATTCAGGTAATACAGGAATATGGCAACCTGCCACCTGTAGAGTGCTACCCTGGCCAACTGAATCAGGTATTTATGAATCTGCTCGCCAATGCGATCGACTCTTTAGAGGAATTTAACGAACATCGGACTTATGCAGATATCGCACTTCAGCCAAGTATCATTACAATTCGTACTACTGTTGAAGGCAATTTAGCCGTCATTCGCATTGCTGACAACGGTTCTGGTATCAGTGAAAATGTGCGATCGCAACTCTTCACACCCTTTTTCACTACCAAAGCTGTTGGTAAAGGCACTGGTTTAGGGCTATCTATTAGTTACCAGATTGTGACTAAAAAGCATCGAGGAAAGTTAGAATGTGTATCCGTTTTAGGACAAGGGGCTGAATTTATTGTTTCTATCCCCCTTAAGGCAAGGCTAGTACCGCAAGGCGGAATTAAAAATTAAAAATGAATACAGCGTAAGCATTTCATTGATTTAAGTAGGTCGGCGAAATTAAAGCTAACTGGCTAATAGGCATCATGTAAAAATAACTTGAACAATTTGCCAAATAGTTAGATCATCAGAATGTAAGCGAATGAAAGACCTATATGTCTGATCGGCAGGTAGTCGCAAGCATTCAAGACAAATATGATTCGTTAAAGCCCTATTTGAACGAGAAAACACGGCGTATTTGGGCAGCAATTGAAGCCCGAAGCCTGGGGTGGGGAGGCGTAAGCCAGAAAGCGAAAAGCAACTGGACTATCGCGGACTACAATTGTATGTCACCAATGCACCCACTACTCAACTCACACTACCACAAGCGTTTCGGCTTTTCTTAGCGCCATTCTTACTCGTAGTTATTGGCCTGGACTGTTTCATTGTTACGAAGTTGAAGGTTTACCTCGAACCAATAATGACCTTGAACAAACATTTGGTGTTTTACGACATCATCAACGTCGTTGTACCGGTCGTAAAGTGGCTCCTTCATCACTTGTAATTCGAGGAACAGTCCAGTTAGCTTCAGCCATTGCTACTGCACTTCATTCTTTTACCGCCCAGGATTTGGCTCAAGTTTGTGTTCATACTTGGCAACAATTACGCTCTGATTTACGCCAACATCAACTTAATCGCATTGAACAACTTCGATTCCGTCGAAATCCTCAAGCTTACTTGAGAAATCTTGAGAAAATACTTCTCTAGCAAACTTTGCGGTTCTAGGTTTTCTAAACCCCTTGCCAGGCAACTATTTCAGCTTTTCTTAGTGCCATTCATACCTTTGGTGATGAGTATGAAGTTTACAGGCAATGCACAAAACGATTAATTCCTTACCTGTTCTAATTTGTTCAGTTGATATACATAAGATAAATGAATTTTGACCTTAACCGAGAAGTATTGCAAAAACTGAGATACTCCTTATTAATTTTTCTTAGATAACTCCTCCATCTTCTTTCGCAAACTTAGGGGTCTCATATCAGTCCATACTTCTTTAATGTATTCCATACATTCTGATTTTATCCCAGTTTTACCTGCATCTGTCCAACCAAGGGCATTTTCTCTATCAACAGGCCAAATAGAATACTGCTCTTCATGATTAACTACAACTTTGTAAATTGTTGTATCTTCAGTATCTGCGTTACTCATTATTTTTTTTACTCCAAATATTTATTTATGATCTATTGAGATTGCTTTCGTGCTGAAAAAATAGCGTAGCTATTATATTGATAATCTGCTATGTTTCCCTCTTCATCGTAGACATTAATATCAGTAAAGCCTACATTCTGAAGAGCAGGTATAACTTCTGCTTGAGAATAAGCTCTAACTAAATTATTAATATCTAAACGCTGCCAACTGCCTCCTAACGGTTGAAAAATAGTAATAGTAAATTCTCCTGTTTTTTCTTTAGGATTATGGCTATAGCGACAAGACCAAGCGAAATCATGTTTCACATCACCCTCAGCGATTTTACCATTCCAAGATTTGTAACCATCTTCTAGTTTTAATCCAAACATAAAAATCCCGTTAACTACTAAACTATCATGCACCTGCATAAAGACTTTTTGCAGGTCTTCAATGCTTATTATGTCGTTAAGGCTAGCGCTAGGAGAAATAACTGCGTGGAAAGTAGGCGGTAAGTTAAAAAATCTAGCATCATCATGAATAAATCTAGCATTAGGTGCATTTTCACGAGCATATTGCAACATTGGTTCTGAAATATCAAGGCCCGTTACTTGATAGCCTTGCTCGATTAATTCCTGTGCTATATGTCCTGTACCACAACATAAATCAAGAATATTTGCTCCTTCAAGAATCTTATATTGTTGTAGTAATTTTTCAAAAGGAGGCAAATTATGCTGGCAATACTTTAGGCCCCAATATTCATTATAAATCTTAGCCCAAGAGTCATATTGAGGATTAGAATTGATTGTAACCATTTACCTGTACTCCGATTTTTAATTTCTTTTTTAATTAAAATTACTAACGTTATAACTATGGTAATAAACCACCTTTTCGCAGTTCATTGATAGTACTTTTAACTGCTTCAATTACATATTCCAGGTCTTCATCGGTGTGCGCTGTCGACATAAAACCACCATTTCCTATTAGGAAAACTCCTTGATATAGAAGATGATAGGATATCAAGTCTATATTCTCTGAAGTAGAATTTCCAGAATCAGAAGTATTTCCTAAAGGAATAGAATTAAACATAGAACCGCAATTTGCTAACCGAATTGGTACTCCATCTGCTTGAAAGTAACTATTCAGTTTTTCTACAAACTGGGAAGTACGTTGATTTACCTTTTCTTGAAGAGCAGTGCCTTGATTTTTTAAATAGTTAAGCACTGCCTTAGCAGCAGCCATAGCTAAGGGATGTTTGCAGTAAGTACCGCTAAAAAATGTTGTTTCTACTTGCGGGAAAGAAGCATCCCCGTAGCTCCATATTCCACCATCAATTCTATCCATGTAGTCTGCTTTGCCTGCTATAACTCCAATGGGCAAACCACCACCTATAATTTTTCCATAAGTTGCTATATCTGCTTTAACACCAAACCATGCTTGCGCTCCACCTAAATGAAGGCGAAAGCCTGTAAGCATTTCATCAAATATTAATGCTGTACCGGATTTTTGGGTGATTTCTCTTAATTGCAACAAAAACTCTTGAGGCTGTATATTTGGTCTTTCATCTTGAATAGGTTCAACTAAAACAGCAGCTAATTCATGTTGATAAGCTTTGATTACTTCTAACGATTTAAAATCACCATAATCCAAAACTAAAACATCTTGAGCTACATTAGGCAATACACCGGGAAAACGTGGAACTACAACTAGATTGTCGTCTAATTTCTGTCTTTTAACTAAAGTGCCATCAAAATGTCCATGATAAGAGCCTGCAAACATAGCAATTTTTTGGCGGCCTGTTGTAGCGCGTGCTAGACGTAGTGCCGTCATTACGGCTTCTGTACCTGTATTACTAAAAGTTACCCGTTCCATACCAGTTAGTTTACAGAATAACTCTGCAACTTCACCAGCTAAATCTGATTGTGGGCCTATATGTATACCTTGTTCTAGCCGCTCTTGTATGGCTTCTTTAATAAAAGGTGGATTATGACCAAAAAAACTTACTCCAAAGCCCATCAACAGGTCTATATATTCATTTCCATCAACATCCCAAATTTTAGAACCAGAAGCACGTTTGCCAATAATGGGATAGACTATTTCTTTAATAGTTTTGTTAAATCCGATAGAATTTCTTCTATCTGCAAGCACAGAACGATATGCTTGAGTTAGCTGTTTCGATGTTTGTGTCCGTTTGGAATAACGGGCAATAAAGTTTTCTAGATACTGCTGTTGAGGATTCACCTTGGCTGTAGTTGTTGAATTTGTTAATTGCATAGTATTAATGTGTGGCGAATTTTATAAAGCATTAGATGTTGATCAATTTATGTTTGGGAGCCTCCAAAAATCCTTTTTGCATAAGATAAGACAAGTAAGTATTAAGCAAACTATCATCGATTGGTGGGCAAATAATAGAGGTATTTGCTAGCCCATCGAGTGTATTCTGGCAATCAAACTTTAGTACTGCTGAGTTATGATTCTGTTCACTCAGCAAGGGTACAAGTGGATATAGTGGATGTTCTGGGTAGTGTTCAGCAATGTTAATCAAATCTGCTTGCCATTGGTCATTAGAAATTTGTTGCAGTGGATAGCCAAGGGAGCGGAGTAATTTGATCAGCTTAATTGAATGAAAAGGTTGGGAATTTACAAAGTGAAATGCCTTCCCTATAGATTTTTCTTGTCTGGATAAATAGACTACGGCTTTGCTCACATAATCTACAGGAGCCATATCTTCAATCATATTGCCATCTGGCACTTTTTCAAGTTTTATACAGCCGATGATTAATCTGTATAAAAAGTCATTTTGATTGAATACTCCGGTTTTGCTGTGTCCAGAAACACGTCCTATCCTATGTATAGTTACAGTAAGGCCGCGATCGCGTGCAATGTTAACTAACTTTTCGGCAACCCATTTACTTTGCGTGTAGCCGCCAGATGGCACTTGATAATCATTGAGGTTATCTTGTTCTTGAACTATTTTTATGCCAGAATAACCTTCGGGAGAGAATACCCCATTAGTTGATATAAAATGTACAGGTTTGATTTTAACTTGACTTGCTAGCCTCAAAACTTCTTGAGTTCCTAATACATTCGCCCCCTTGAGTGTGGAATATGGAGAAGTATGATGAACCCATGCACCATTGTGATAGATAACATCAATTAATTCAGTCAATTCTTGAAATCCCTGTCTCGAAAGTCCTAAAAGTGGTTTAGACAAATTTCCGACAACGGGAATAATTCTATAACTAAAAGTTTCATTCCAAAGCAAATATGATTCGAGGCAGCTTTGAATTCTTTTTTTGCCTTCTTCTGCATTAGCAGCACGTACTAAACAATAGATATCTGCATGAGTTTGTTGCAGTAGTTCATAAAGCAAAAATGCTCCGACAAAACCTGTAGCTCCAGTTAATAAAATGTTAGTAGGCTGAGTTGGATATTTAATTGGTATTTCCAGACGGATTGTAGGATCAAGAACAGCCTCTGTTTGCCAATCGATTTGATTATTCGGAGTAATAGCAAGAGTAGAAAAACCCATTTTTTGAGCTGTTTCAATACTCTGTGTTAAACTAGCGATTGTCGGCATTTCAAACAAACTGCTTAAAGGTAGTTCTATTTTCCAAGTTTGTCGAATCTGAAAAATAAGTTGTGTTAGTAGTAATGAATGCCCTCCCAATTCAAAAAAGTTGTCTTCAATTCCAACTTGTTTAACCTTTAGCAATTCAGCCCAAATTTTCGCTAGTTGTTCTTCGATGGCTGTACGTGGTGCTATATAAGTTGTTTCAATATTAGAATAAGTCTGGCCAGGTAGAGGAAGTGCTTTGCGGTCTATTTTACCATTTGGTGTAAGTGGTAATTTTTCCAGTAATACAAAAGCAGAAGGAACCATGTACTTTGGTAAATTCTCTTTTAAGTATTTGCGTAAATGTGGTATTAGTTCGGTATTATTTACTGAATCAAAATTGCCAGTATTAGGAACAATATATGCTATTAAACGCTTATCACCAGGTTTATCTTCCCTAATTACAACCACACTATGTTGGACAACGGAATGTTGAGCTAATTTAGCTTCGATTTCTCCTAGTTCAATCCGGAAGCCACGAATTTTTACTTGATGATCAACGCGTCCAAGAAACTCTATATTACCATCAAGTAGGTAACGCGCTAAGTCACCAGTTTTATATAGACGCGCACCGTGCTTATTACTAAAGGGGTTGCTAATGAACTTTTCTGCTGTTAGTTTTTGGCGTTTAAGATAGCCTCGTGCAAGACCAGTACTACAAATGTATACCTCACCAGGTATACCAATTGGCAACGGTTGTAAATGACTATCCAATATATAAATTTGGGTGTTAGCAATTGGGCGACCAATGGTGACTAGATCATCTTCTGGCTTAATACAAGAAAATGTAGAATAGGTTGTGTCTTCAGAAGGGCCATAAAGATTAAAGACATTTTGCACAAAAGTTTCTTGATACAACTGCTGCACCAATGGTTGAGGCAAAGGTTCACCTGCTAAGTTAATGGTACGTACAGAAGCGGGTATACTATCAATTTTTAGTAATTCAGCGATCGCAGATGGAACTGTATTGATTAAAGTTACTTCTTGAGCAGCAACTGAAGTCTGTAAATGCAACAAATTTTCTGCAACAATTACCTTGCCACCCCAACTTAGAGGCACAAATATTTCAAATATTGATAAATCAAAACAGATAGACGTTGATGCTAAAACACCAGCTATGTCTTGGTCGTTAAATACTTCTTTTGCCCAATATATTAAGCCAATAGCATTTTGATGTTCAATAATAACTGCTTTTGGTTGACCCGTTGAGCCAGATGTATAAAGAATGTAAGCGTTATTAATAGGTGAAACTTGATTATTGATATTTTCTTGGCTTTCATTATTAATAATTTTCCAGTCTCTATCAACACAAATTGCTTCGGCTTGATGAGGAGGTAATGTATCTAACAGGTGTGCTTGAGTAAGTAGTATTTTTACTTGAGCGTCTTGGAGCATGAAAGCTAAACGTTGAGGGGGGTAATTTGGATCTAGTGGCAGATATGCCCCGCCAGCCTTGAGAATTCCCAAGAGTGCAACTATCATATCTAAGGAACGCTCTACACATATCCCCACCAGTACCTCTGGCCCTACTCCCAGTTTTTGCAGATAGTGGGCGAGTTGATTTGCTCTTTGATTTAGTTCTTGATAAGTAAAATAGTAATTTTCGTATACTACCGCTACAGCATCAGGTGTTTTTTCTACCTGTGCTTCAAATAATTGATGAATGCACTGGTCTTGTGGGTAATCAATTTCAGTATTATTCCACTCAACTAATAAAGTATGCTTTTCTGCTTCTGTCAATAGAGGCAAGTCTGACAGGCGCTGCTCAGGATTAGCTAGAATACCTGCTAACAAATTGCCCAAATGTCCTAACATCCGAGTTATAGCATCATCATCAAAGCGATCGCGATCATAAGCAATTTCTAATGACAACTCTTGGCTAGGTACGGCTGTCACCGTTAAAGGATAGTTTGTCCGTTCATCGGTAACAACATTCAAAATTTCTAGATTATCAATTTGCCGTTTTGAAGTGTCCACCGGGTAATTTTCAAATACCAAGATGCTGTCAAATAAAGACATTCCCCGTGGGACTTCACTCCACCCTTGCACCTGTACTAACGGACTGTATTCATATTGAGAAATTTCTGCCTGTTTAGCTTGAATCTGTTTGAGCAAAGCTACAACAGAAGTATCTGCTGCTACTTGCACTCTCAGAGGTAAGGTATTGATGAACAATCCTACCATAGATTCTGCACCCGCCAGCGTTACCGGACGACCAGAGACGGTGACACCAAAAACTACATCTTTCTCGCCACTGTAATAGCTCAACAGCCAAGCCCAAGCACCTTGTACTAAAGTATTGAGGGTAATTTGCTGCTGACGAACGAGCGATCGCATTGCTGCGGTTTGACTAGCTGATAATTTTATTTGTTGGGCTGCATGGTTTTTTATTTGGCTATGACTAATAGTCAGTGTTTTTTCAATACGGAGGTTAGTAGGAGCAGAAAAACCATTCAATGTCTGTCGCCAAAAAGTCTCAGCCTTTGACAAATCCTGCTTCTGTAGCCATTTTATGTAATCGCGGTAAGGACGGGGAGGCTCTAACCGTAATTCTTCATTTTGGCAGAAGGCAGTATAAAATTTAAAAACTTCTTCCAGCAACATTGATGTAGACCAACCATCGGTAATTAGATGATGGGTGTTCCAGACAAAATGGTAAGTATTTTCGCTGGCTTGAATCAACGCCAAACGCATCAACGGCGCTTGGGAGAGATCAATACCTAAAGTGCGATCGCTTTCTAAAAAAGCTTCTAACTTTTCTTGCTGCTCAGTAGATGAAACGCCCTGCCAGTTGTAATGTTTTAAAGGCAGTTGCACTTGACGCAGCACCACTTGTATAGGTTCTTTTAAACCTTCCCAGCGAAAACAAGTCCGTAAAATTGAATGACGCTGAATTACCTGCTGCCAAACTCGTTCAAATACAGGAATATTCAGTTGTCCAGAAAGAGTACATACTAACTGATTAAAATAAACTCCTGTATCTGGTGCAGATAGGGTATGAAAAAGTAATCCCTGCTGCATTGGTGAAAGAGGATAGAAATCCTCTACATTTTGCATACCCATTTTAAACGTCTCCAATTGCTGCAATGATGTTTTCGAGGTCAGTTTCACTCCACTGAAAGTCTGATAAATCTGCTGGGAGCGAGTTATTTTCAGAAACTTGGTGAATTAAAGAGAGTAATGCCTTGATAAAATTCTCAGCTAGATTCTCAACCGTGCTTTGGCGATGAATCGCATTGCTGTAAGTCCAACTGATTTGTAATCGGTCTGTAACTACAATGGCGTTGATATCTAATAAATGGCGACGGCTTCCCTTTGGACTGCTTGCAGAGCCAATATCTGCATCAGCTAAACTAAAGGTTGATGATTCTGAAAGGACTTGATCAGATTGTCCTAAGTAGTTGAACAACACCTCAGCTTGAGGTAGAGTTTGCAGTTTTTCTGCGATTGATTCATCATCGCTAAGATAACGCAGTACACCATAACCAATTCCGCGATTGGGAATCTCGCGTAATTGCTCCTTGATAGTTTTTACCGTCGTAGCTTGGTCAGAAGTTGCTGGCAAGTTTAATAATACTGGGAAAATGGTCGTAAACCAGCCGACAGTTCGTGACAAATCCACATCATCAAAGATGTCTTCCCGCCCATGTCCTTCTAAATCTAAAAGTAGTGTTGGCTCTCCTATCCACTCAGCAAAAGTTTGTACCAGTGCGGTGAGTAATACATCGTTAATTTGAGTTTGGTAAGCGGCTGGTACTTTTTGTAATAAAGCTTGGGTATCTTCCACACTTAAGGAAACAGATATAGTACGAGCCGAAACAACTGTGTTTTCGCCTCCGGGAAAATCTACTGGGATGCGGGAAACGTGACGACGGGATTCTGCACACCAGTACTCTAGTTCATTTTGAAGTTCATCTAACTGGGCGTAGTTTTTTAACTTTTGCGCCCACTGCTGGAAGGAAGTTGTTTTAGCTGGTAATTTAATTGCCTCACCCGCTTGTAGTTGGGTGTAAACAGTTTGGAAATCTTCTAGGAGAATGCGCCAAGAAACACCATCAACGGCTAAATGGTGAATGATTAGTAGTAGGTAGCTGGGCTGATTTGCACTACGGTCAAAAATAGCCGCTTGTACTAACGGACTCTCTGAGAGATTGAAACTAGCTTGTAATTTTGTGGCTGTAGAGGCGATCGCTAATTCTTGTTCCTGCTGTGGCAATGTAGAAAAATCGCAGCGTGTCACTGTAATATCTCTAGGAGGAGCAATAAACTGCTGCCATTCAGAAACTTCCTTGACAAAACGCAGCCGCAGTGAATCATGATGCAATATCAACTGCTGCATTACTTGTTCTAAAACCTCTGTGTCGAAATTTTGCCGCATTTCCAGCAGAATTGCCTGATTACAGTGGTGTGGCTCAGGTTGATTTTGCTCAAAAAACCAGTGTTGAATCGGGGTGAGAAATACATCACCTGTCACTAATCCTTGTTCTGCTTGGATAGTGCGAACCGTACCCGCCACTGCTGCCAATTTTGCAATTGTCTGGTTATCAAACATTTGCTTGGGAATCAATTGCAAACCAGCTTGATTAGCTTTAGCAATAATTTGGATACTCAAAATAGAATCGCCGCCCAACTCAAAGAAATTGTCGTGGATACCTACCCGTTCCACACGCAAAACCTTAGTCCAAATGTCTGCTAGTAATTTCTCCGTCGGCGTAGTAGGAGCAACAAAAGTACCTGATTCGGCTCTAACTTCTTCTGGTGCTGGCAATGCTTTTGTATCTACCTTGCCATTATTTGTCAAAGGCAGAGCCTTTAATGGTACAAAAACCGAGGGAACCATATAATCAGGCAGTTTCTCTGACACAAAGCTTTGCAGAACGTCGATAGAACTGGGTGATTCTGCATTCCAAACAATGTATGCAGCTAAACGTTTGTTACCTGGAACATCTTCTCGTGCTATGACTACAGCTTCCTTTACCCCTGAATGCTCTAGAATTACGGATTGAATTTCTGCTAACTCAATGCGGAAACCGCGAATTTTTACCTGGTCATCGATTCGTCCGAGAAATTCCAGAACCCCATCTGGTCGGTAACGCGCCAAATCACCTGTTTTATAAAGTCGTTCCCCTGGTATTTGAGAAAATGGGTTAGGAATAAACTTTTGTGCTGTCAATTCTGGCTGATTGAGATAACCTCTAGCTAATCCCAAGCCACCAATGTGCAACTCACCCACCACGCCAATCGGTACAGGTTGACAGTATTGGTCAAGCACATATAACTGGGTGTTAGCAATAGGATTACCAATTGCGACTGAAGTAGAAAGATTTTCTCCTGTCGGTACTTGGTAAATGCAACAACCGACAACTGTTTCTGTCGGCCCGTATTCATT